>JASFTE010000030.1:0-16175 GCA_050114035.1 Armatimonadota bacterium
CTACCCAATCCCGGCCTGGCGCCGGCCAACAAGCAGCCACTGCAGGCGAACATGGTGCTCACCGTCGAGCCCGGGATCTACATCAAAGACGCCTTCGGCGTCCGCATCGAGGACACCGTCGTCGTGACGCGCGGCGGGTGCGAGAACATCACGCGCGCGAGCAAGGAGCTGACCGTCATCGGATGAGCGCGGGGAAGACGATCCTGTGCGTGTAGAGCAACTGTTTCCATCCTGAAGGAGATCGACCATGGACCAGAGACTACTCGAACGAGTCTGCAACGCGCCCGGCGTGCCGGGGCACGAGGACGCGGCTCAGGACGTGGTCGCCGAGGTCCTGGGCGCAAGCTGCGACGAGGTGCGTCGGGACCGGCTGGGCAATGTCATCGGCCTGAAGCGAGCGGCGCGGCCCCCCGAGGACCGGGAGCAGCCTCTGCGAGTTGTATTGGCCGCTCACGTCGACGAGATCGGCGGGATGGTGAAACACATTGATGACAAGGGCTTCATCCGGTTCCAGCCACTCGGCGGGCTGGACTCGCAGGCCATCGTGTCGCAGCGCGTCGTGATCCATGGCAGGCAGCCCGTGCATGGCGTCGTCGCGCCGGCCATGGGGGCGGGCAAGAAGGACGCCGTGACTCCCGTGCAGGACCTGCTCATCGACACCGCTCTCGCCAAAGACGCCCTCTCCAAGCTTGTGGAAGTCGGCGATGTCCTCACCTTCGCGCCCGAGGTCGCCGTGTTGAACGACAGTGTCTACGTGGGCCGGAACTTCGACGACAGGATCGGCACGTACTGCCTCCTGGAGACGATGAACCGCGTGGGCGCTGCGTCGGTCGATGCCTACGCCGTCAGCACCGTGCAGGAAGAAGTCGGCGTCAGAGGGATGACCGTTGCCGCCCACGCCATCGGGCCCGACATCGGCATCGCCATTGACGGCAGCCCCACGTGGGGACCCTATGTGAAATCACACGAGAACGTCTGTGCGTTGGGCGAGGGAACCGGGATCTACATCATGGACCGGTTGACCATCGGCGACCGGCGGCTGGTACGGTTCCTGTTTGACCTGTGCAAGCGCCATGAGATCCCGTGCCAGAGGAACATCGGCGGGGGGACGGACGCCTCAGCCATTCAGCGATCGAGGGCGGGCGCGCTCAGCACAACGGTCGGCGCGCCGGTGCGGTACATGCACTCGACGACGCAACTGTGTCATGCCGACGATATCGAGGCGACGATCCGGCTGCTGACGGCCTTCGTGGAGCAGGCGCACGAGCTGCCGCCTGACCTGCAGAGCTGACGCCGGTCGGGCTCACTCGCCGGGGCCGACGAGGACTCCCTGGACCGCCTTTCCAAGCTCGGCGATGTTGTAGGGCTTCGGGACAACGGCGGCGAAGCCGTGCTGCTTGTAGTCGGCCATCACCGGGTCGGTGGAGTAGCCGCTGGACACGATGGCTTTCACATCGGGGTCCATCACCAGCAGGCTGCGTATGGCATCCTGGCCCCCCATGGCCCCGGGAACGGTCAGGTCCATGATGACGGCGTCGAAGGGCGCCCCGCCGTCCATGGCCTCCCGGTACAGCCCGATCGCCTCGAGCCCGTCTGCAGCCAGCGCCACCTGATATCCCAGTCGGCGCAGTATCCGTGCGCCCACGTGCTGCACGGCTGCCTCATCGTCCATGAGCAGAATCCTCCCGGTCCCGACCGGGAGCTCCTCCTCGGCTCCCTCCTCTACCGGTGCCGGTTCATCTGCCGCGGGCACGTACAGATGGAAGGTCGTGCCGACCCCGACCTCCGACTCCACCGTAATCTCCCCGTCGTGCCGGTGGACGACGGAGTGCGCCGTCGCCAGGCCGAGCCCGCTCCCCTTCTGTTTGGTGGTGAAGTACGGATCGAATATCCTGGCAAGATGCTCCGGGGCTATCCCGACGCCGTGATCCTCAATCGACACCTTCACGTATCTCCCGTCGCCCAGCGACGGCGACGCCTCCGTTCCGACCGGCACGTTCTCGGCTCGCACTGTTACCGTGCCGCCGTCGGGCATGGCCTGATCGGCGTTGATCACGAGGCCGTTGATCGCCTGGCTGATTTGCCCCTCGTCGGCGTCGGCGGGCCACAGGTCCTCCGGGATGCGGTACGTGCACCCAACACTGGATCCCCTCAGGGCGAAGCCCACCGAATCCCGTATCAGCCTCGCGAGGGAGACGGGGGCCCTGATCGGAGCTCCTCCTTTGGCGAAGGTGAGCAGTTGCTGCGTGAGCCTTCTGGCCCGCAGGCAGGCTTCCTCCGCCTCGGTGAGCATCTCAGCGAGAGTCTCATCCTCCGCGGCGCACGTCTTGGAGAGCGATACATTGCCCATGAGGCCCGTGAGGATGTTGTTGAAGTCATGGGCGATGCCGCCGGCGAGAAGGGAGATGGACTCGCGCCTGGCAGCTTTGAGGAGCTCCTCCCGGGCGCGGCGCTGCTCCGTGATGTCGCGGAAGACGCCGAGTACGAACCGCGGGGCGCCGCCGCCCAGCGTGGTGGTGCCGATGGCCACGGGAGTGATGCCGCCGTCCTTCCTGATGACCTCGCCCTCCACCACGCCCGTGAGCTCTTTCCATGGGATCTGCGCGTATGTATCCGCGTCCTCCGGCGGATGCAGCTCCAGGTGATGCATGCCGACGATCTCATCGCGCGTCGCTCCCAGGAGCACCTCCCCCTGCCGGTTCGTCTCGAGAATGACGCCCGCCTCGGCGTCGCCGAGGAACGCCGCGTCATACAGGTTCTCGAACAGGAGGCGGTATCGCTCTTCGCTCTCGCGCAACGCCTCCTCCGCTCGCCTCCGCTCGGTTATGTCCTCAATCATGCCGAGACCATAGACAGGCCGGCCGGCGTCACGGCGAATCACAGATGCGGTGATGCCGGCCCAGACGGTGTCCCCGCTCTTGCTGACGTACCGCTTCTCAGCCTGGACGAGATCGGTCTCGCCACTGAGTAGCTGATTCCTGCGCCGCATGCTGCCGTCCAGGTCGTCCGGGTGGGTCACGTCCCCTGCGGTCCGGCCGGTCAGTTCCTCCTGCGAGTAGCCCAGCATGCGGGCGAAAGCGCTGTTGACTCTCGAGATGGTGCCGTCGAGGTCGAACAGCACCATCCCGAGCGGCCCTTCGTCGAAGACGGTCCGGAACCGCTCCTCGCTCTCCCGCAGCGCCTCCTCCGCCCGTCTGCGCTCCGTGATGTCGCGAATCACCTCTATTGCCCTGTCAACAGAGCCATCTGGATTCCTGAGCGGCGCCGAGAGCAGTTCATATGGGCGGCCGTCGGCGCCTGTCAACTCGGCTCTTGCCGCGCTCCCGGTCGCTATGGCTCTCCTCATAGGGCAGATATCGCAGGGCTCGCCTCGCCCCATATACTGCTCGTAACACAGCTGCCCCGTGATATCGCCGAACCTCTCTGTGAGCAAGCTGTTCTGAAACAGGACTCTGTAATCGTCCCGGACAACATCGATGCCTATCCCGGCGCTCTCTAGCCCACTCATTATCGCGCGCAATCTGTCTCTCTCCGTCCTCAACGCCTCCTCGGCCTGCCTGCGCTCCTCAGCCTCGGCCCCCAATTCCTCCGCGTGTCGCTCCAACTGCGCGATCATGGGGTTGCTGACCGAGTGGAACAGAAGCGCGGCAATGAGTACGATGATCGCCGTGATGACGGCGGCGACGACGCCCGCCTGGATGAAGGGCGCCTGCACCTCAGCCAGCGCCGTCTGGTAGAGGAGGAGAATCGCCGTCCCCGTCACGCACACCGCAACGGCGGCCATGATGGCCATCAGAATGAGGATCCTCTTTCGTCCGGTCATGGTACCCCTTCCGTGCCGTGCATCAGCCCGCTGGCGCCCGTGACAGATGGTCCAGCCGCTCACCAGTACGCTATGCTCTCCAGGTAATCACAATGTTCGACGCGGCCGCCCGCGTTCCTTGTGTGCGCAAAGACGGGCCGAGGCTGGTGGCACACCTGTGGCCGGTCGGCGACATGCAGCGCTGCAACGGAAGGCCACATGTAGTATATTGGGAATCTACGCGCGGACCTGCACCCCGTGCATCGCGCCACCGGAGGACGCCTTGCCCAAAGTAGCCATCACCCGCTGCGACGACTACGAACGAGAGAAGGTCCTCCGGGCCGTCAGTGAGGCTGTGGAGCTCGTCGGCGGCATCGGGCAGTTCGTGTCCGACGGTGAGCGCATCATCGTCAAGCCCAACCTCCTGTCGCCCACCGACCCCGGCCGCGCCGTCACGACGCATCCGCTCGTCATCGAGGCCGTCTGCAAGCTCGTGCAGGGGGCCGGCGCAGAGGCCGTCATCGCCGACAGCCCCGGCGCCGGGCTGGCCCATCGCGAGGACCGATTTGCGCGGCTCTACGAGGCGACGGGAATGGCCGCGGCCGCCGAGCGGGCCGGCGCGGCGCTCAACTTCGACGCGTCCGTCGCGGAGGTGTCGTGCCCTGACGGCGTGCAAGTCAAGCGCCTCGACGTGATGCAGCCCGTGCTCGACTCTGGCGGCATCATCAACGTCCCGAAGCTCAAGACCCACAGCTTTATGATGCTGACCCTGGCCACGAAGAACATGTTCGGCATCATCCCCGGGCTCGGTAAGCCGGGGCACCACGCCAGGCTCCGCCTCGCCGACCGCTTCGCCGACATGCTCCTCGACATCCACACAATCGCCCGACCGCGGCTCAACGTCATGGACGCCGTCGTGGGGATGGACGGCGAGGGCCCCGGCCGCGCCGGTCGGCCGAAGAGCATTGGCATCATCCTCGCGAGCGCCGACAGCATCGCCCTCGATACTGTCGCCTGCCGCATCGTTGGCGTTGAGCCCCGCCGCCTGCCGGTCCTCGCCGCCGCACAGCGCCGCGGCTGGTGGGACGAGGTGGGGGATGGGGCAGAGGTCCTCGGCGCGGCAATCGAGGACGTGGCCGTCCCCGGCTTCAGGCTGTCGTCCGCCGTCGTTGGCCCCGGGGGCCTCGTGGCGGAGAAGTGGTACGAGCGGCTCGCGTTCCCGCGGCTGCGGGGTCATCTCACGGCCCGGCCCGTGCCGCGGCGCGACCTGTGCACCGCCTGCGGAACGTGCGTCACAGCCTGCCCCGAGGCCGCCATTCGGATCGTGGAGCAGCTCGCCGTGATCGACGACGCCAAGTGCATCCGCTGCTACTGCTGCCACGAGGTGTGCCCGGAGGCCGCCATCGACCTCCGCTTCACCTGGCTCGGCCGCGTCGCCCGCCGGCGAGGCCTGATGGGGAGTGTGGACTGATCCCGCTCGCGCGCGGGGCGGGCAGGCCGCTACGTGTCCCCGGCGCCCAGAATCAGTTCGATCCGAGCCACTCCCTGAGGGCATCCGTGTTGTCAAGCAGGTTCGCCAGTGCCTCGTCGCCCCGCAGCATGCGCCATAGTGGAACACCGTATGTTCGAAGAAGGGCTACCAGGCGCACTACGTAGCGGGGGTAGATCCATGGGGAGTATGGCTGCAGGGCCCCCGTCGCGAGCATGGTGTCAGGGGAAGGGAGGCCGCCCCTGAGCAGGATGATCGCCTTGTCCCGCGGGCGCTCGGCTCTCCTGAGCCGGGGCAGGGCCGGCGGTATCCCGATCGTATCGGCAAGGAGGATCTCCCTGCCCCACGCTGCTGCCCGCGGGTCAAGACCGTCGGGCTCGAGCGTCCTCAACGCTTTCTCAGGCACCGGCGGCCCCAGCAGCTCTCTGGCGAGACGTAGCATCATGTGAACGGGCTTGCCCACGCCCCACTGGCGTGCGCGCCATCCCACCTCGTCCCACTGCAGCTCCCCCCCGTGGCGCTTCGCAATCGTACTGAAATCGCATAAGCCGACCAGTCCATTGCTCAACAGGTGTTGCGAGCACGTATGCAGGCACACGTGTAGCAACAAGTCCTCGGCAGACAGGCCCAGTGTATCAACGCCGTCAAGGCGGATGGCCTGGGCCCGGCGCCACAATCCGTCAGCGTGTCCGTTGCCGCCTGCCGCCCAACGGTGAATGTCCCAGTGCAGCTCGACGTTGACTCCCCCAGCCGGCGGGAGGTAGGCCACATGATAGTGGCCGTTTTTCTGGTACCATGCATTGTACGGGTGGGGAGTGTAACCGGCTCCCAGCAGCCCCTCGCCTGCTTCCCCCACATCCGTGTCCCGCACGAACAGGTCCAGGTCGGCCATCGGCCTGAGGGCGACGTTGCCGTACACGAACTTCGCCAGGTATGCGCCTTTGAGCAGAACGACCTCAATACTCCCTTCGTGCAGCGTCCGGATAAGGGCCGAGAGCTGCCGGTATATGAGGGCGTTCTTCGCGGCGCTCCGCAGATACCTTCTCCGCAATGTCTGTAGGACCGCATCCGGGATGGCTATGCCTGAGCTCAGCCTCCGCAGGCGCTCGTAGAGCAACGGGGCCACGCCGCGGCGGCCCGCCTCCCGGGCGATCCCGGCCCAGTCCAGGTCCGGGAGGGCGTTGAGCCGGGCCAGTGTGGCCTGGTCGCTGCTCATGTCAATGCAGCACAGCAGCGCTCTGGTGTTCTGGGTGATTCCCAAGACTGCTCAGCCTCCACCCACTTCCCGAAGTACCGCAGGCACCACTCGCAAGGGAAGTACAGCCCGTCGTCGGGCGCACGTTCCCGAGCGTACGCCAGCCGGGCAGCCTGCACGTCCGCAATCCGTCCCGCGAGTTTGGCGCATGCCTCGACGAGGCTGCTCCCGGACAGGCAGCAGATGACATCCGTCGCTGGCCCGTTGTTGCCGGCTCGGTTGGAGAGCTGGCAGCAGAATGTCAGCGCCCCGTGACAGTCGATGTTGACTTCTCGCAGCGCAAGGGGCCTACACGGATACAGCGGATTGCGCGTACTGTGGCCCACGGACAGGTGCACCGGCGTGGCCACCAACTGGGCGACTCTGCGAACGACGCTTTCGTACTCCAGCCGCTCCTCAGCTCCGGGCGCCCAGCCCGCCTCCACCGTCCGCGGCGTCGGTTGCAGGTGCACGAAGAACACCCGGCCCGCTCCCAGGCCCGCGCTCAGCCGTGCCATCTGCTCGATCTCGTGCGCATTGGCACGGTGCATGGTCATCTGCACATGGAAGCGGATGCCCTGAGTCGCGCAGACGGCGATGGCTCGCATCACCTCGCGGAAGGACCCGCTGCCTCTGACGCTATCGTGCGTCGTCTCCGTCGCGCCCTCCAGGCTGAGCGACACGCCTCTTGCGTGATCCAGTCCACTCGCCTGCATGAGGTCGAACGTTCGCGGGAAACAATGTCCATTGGTCACAAGGTGGTACGTGTACCCATGCGCTGCTGTGGCCTCGAGGATTGCGGAGAACTGGGGGTGCAGTGTCGGCTCCCCGCCCGTGAAGGCCACCCGCTGCACACTCAGGGGCTTCGCTTCCTGGAGCACACGTCCGAAGAGCTCCACCGACAGATCAACGGGCTTCGGAGAACGCTCTCGGAAGCAATGGCGGCAGTCCCGATTGCAGCGACTGGTCAGCTCGAAGCCCAGTTCAAGCGAGAGATCTGGACCGGTCATCGAGGCTCGCGCCCAATCAACCGCGGGCGGGTCACGCCATCTGCTGCGCACAGAGGTCCAGTACCCGTGACGGTTCGTGATACACGTCATGCCCTAGCGATGCCTGCACGCACTCACACTGCTCCACCAGTTGCGTCAACGCATGCAGATGAGCCCCAGGAGCCCCCAAATCCAGAAAGACCGTCTCACTGTGCCTGATGAGCCGACACAGTGCATCCGCTTTGGCAAGCGGGCGCACGAAGCTGCTTGCGCACGCGGAGGGCGGAGACAGGAGCACCAGATGTGTGGGAACGCATCGGTGGCGCAGCGCTCTCGGATACACGGAGTCGATGACGAAGCTGCGCTTGGGCCCGTCGTCGCGTGCGGCCGTGTGGCTGAGGAAGCCTAGCCGCGGCACGTACGCCGCGATGGATGGATCCAGATTGAACCGACTTGGCAAACCGAGGGCCTCTACTTGGCCATTACGGGTCATGCGGAGCAGGTGTTGATCGTCGGCGAGCGTCGCATGCCCGGCCTGGATCGACATGGTACAGATGGTGCTCTTGCCGACACCTTGCTCGCCCACGAACATGATGCTGCGTCCACCCCCGAGGACGCTCGCCGCGTGGACGAAGTATGCACCGCACACTTTGAAGAGCAGGATGAGCACCGGTTTGAGCAGCACGTCGAACAACACGCGCGGATCGAGAACCGCCGCCGCCGTGAAACACAACTCGGCATGAAGTGCACCGACGTCAACCAGGGCGAATGATCCGTGCCGGTTCGTCACCAGGATACGCCCATCGGTGTATCTGCAGGCGGTGATCCCTCCGGACCGAAACAGCCGCCCTCCATGGGACTCGGGAATGCAGTGGCGAGCGACTTCAGACTCCATGTCCAGTGTGAATGTGGCGCGCGGCGTAGGTGGGGTGCCCGACTCAAATGGCGATGCAGCAACGTGCAGCACCTTTGCGTCTGCGCATCCCAGTTCCAGAGTCACTCCGTGCAACTGGCAGGTAGTTCTCCGGGTGCCCCGGTGCAGCGTCTCGCCCGCGGGGGCTGGCTCCCCTCTGCTCATCAGCGCACCTGGGCGGCCTTCGCGACGTGTCCCTTTGACGAGAAGGTCACCGCATACCGCTCCATGGCGTTGCCCGCGTCCATCACCGCCCGGCCGTCCAGCACCAGCCAGCAGTGGCCAGCAAGCTCCCCCATCCGCGGACGCACCCCGAAGTACAGCTCCGGGGCCGCCCCGTGCCGGTGCAGCAGTGAGTACAGTAGCAGGGACCGAAACAGGCAGGGACTCCGCCCAGCCGCAGCGCTGCGCCGCGCCACCGTATCCACGCACCGGCGGATTCGCTCGGGCCGCACGTATGCCCATGGCGCTGATGCCGGCTGCTGCAGGCGAGCGATGACCTCCGGAAGCGAGCCGCGAGCCAAGAGCCTCCGTACCCGGCGCAGCTCCAGCCCGGCGCGCACGATCAGCCCTATGTCCCGGACCCTTTGTACCCTTGTTGCCAAGCCACGCAGATGCCTCAAGAGATGCACGTGAGCCTCAACTCGGCCCGCCGTTGAGTGCCCAGGGCGCTCAGAAGAACGCCGCCCCGGAAGCTCCGCTCCCCTCGAAATCCTCGCTCTCCCGGGTGATCCTCGTCAACGACTCCTGCTTCGTCAGCACCGGTTCCTCGAACGGCTCGCGTTGGTCGTCCCCGGCAAGTCTGCCATCCCTGCGCCCCTTTAGGGGTTGATCGCTTCTCCTGGCCACGATCTGCCTCCCGTAGGTCAGCTACGGTCGCTCCGGATACCGGGCACGGCGCGGCGGTCCCTCGTTACCGCCAATACCAGACGCGCACCGTGAACGAGAAATCCACCGCGTTCGGGTCCGTGAACGTCCAGGTCTCGCTCCTGGAGTGCCCATAAAACCATAGGTCGCCATAGTACCAGTCCCCATCGTCAGTGATGCTCTGATCGCTGGGGGCGTAGCCAATGATCTCAGCCTCGACATCCCATAACCCATCGAACCACAGATTGGTGATCTCTACATCCCCGGACAGCGTGGTCGTGCCGCCATTCCATGCCACACCGGAGCTACTGAGCCGGACCCACTGCCCCACGACATCGCGTGGCTCTGCCGCTCGCACCACCGACATGGTCTGCGTGGCCGCGTTCCATCCCACCGTGAAGTCCTCGTAGTGCCTTGTCCGGCCACCGTCTCTGCCTCCGCCACCACAGCCGGCAAGCCCCACGGCGAGCAGGCATGCGCTCAGCAGCACGGCGCGCAACGTCGTCGATCCTCGGTGTATGAGCCTGTGCCTCCTCATCGGCTCAGCATCTCCGATTCCCTGGCGGGAGGCTATAGGGTGAAAGACACCCGCACCGTGAATGTGAAATCGACTCCATTGGGGTCGGTGAACGTCCACCACTGGATGTTGTACCACCCCGGGTCCAAACGCACGCCGTGGCTCCACGACCCATCGTCGGTAATGCCCTGGTCGCTGGGGTCGTAGCTGATGATGGATGCCTGGGGGCTGTTCAGCGAGACGGACGAGTGTATATTCTCGACCTTCACCATCCCGGACAGCTCCTTCGTGTCGCTGTCCCAGGCCACATTGAGGCTGGTGAGCCGCACGTATTCCCCCTCGACATAGCGTGGCTCTGCCGCCCGCACTGCGGACATAGTCTGCGTGTCCGCGTCCCAGGCCATGGTGAAGTCCTCGTGGTGTCTTGTCTGGCCACTGCCTCCTCCGCCGCAGCCCGCAAGCCCTAGCGCGAGCAGGCACGAGCCTAGCACAGCCGCACGACGCGTCACCGACCACCGGTTCATGGGCTGTCCCTCCCCCTCGGTTCAGGTGCGGGGGCGGATCCATGCGCCCGTACCAGACCACCCTCCGCCAGAGACTGAACAAACCGGTCGGCAGATGCGTGGGCATCGTCCATGGACACCCGAAACTGCTTGTGCAGCGCCTCTGCCATCTCGGGCAGCGTGCGTTCCTCTGCCAGCAGATTCCAGATGACCATAGCTGTCTTGTTGAGTGAGTAGTACTCCTTGCTGTCCAGGTCCAGCAACACACCCTCGGAGCCTATCTCGGTGGCAACCACATGCTCACTCGGTTGCCATATACGCGCATCCGTGGCCATTACAACCTAGATATCGGCGCTTCTCGCCATGACTTGATCCAAGTATCAACAGCAAATCCCTGGGAATTGCGAGCGCTTGACGGCGATGAAGCAGGGGAGCGGCGTCGAGCGACGAATGTGCTCTGAGACGCACTACCGGCTGCGAGGTGAGCGAGATGCTGACGAGATCAGGCGTGAGCGCATCGCTGGTCGTGCTGCTGACGGCGTCCAGTGCCTTCGTCGTGGGCTGTCGGCGGCAGCAGCCAACTACGGAGCCCGCAGAGCCCACGGCCGCGCCGGCCGTGACGCCCGGGCCGGAGGAGGGACCCGCAGTGGACTGGGAGCTGACCAGCACCGCATTCGCCAACGGCGAGCGCATTCCTGAGCATTACACGGCAGACGGAGCCAACGTGTCGCCGCCGCTGGAGTGGACCGCGCCGCCGGAGGGCACGGCGGAGCTCGCGCTCATCTGCGACGATCCGGATGCGCCCCGCGGCACGTGGAACCACTGGATCGTCTACGGCCTCTCGCCGGAGGTGACCAGTCTGCCCGAGGATGTCGCCAGTGACGCCACCGTCACGGACCCCGCCCTCAGGCAGGGCGTCACGAGCTTCGGCGAGACCGGCTACGGCGGCCCCGCGCCCCCCAGCGGGACGCACCGCTACCAGTTCACGCTCTACGCGCTGAGCGAGGCGACAGGCCTCGACGCCGGCGCCGACAAGCAGCAGGTCCTTGCAGCGATGGAGGGCAATATCATCGCCCAGACGACGCTCGAGGGCCTTTACTCGCGATAGCAGGCTGTCGGTCTGGCACGGCTTGTCCCGACCGCTGGAGCGTCGCGACCCCGACTCGGACAGCTAGGGGCTGGCAGTCTGTGCATGCCTCACCGACATTGTGTGGCACAGCTTGCTCGCAAGCTGTGCTGGCCGTGAATCCTGCCATGTCCACCCGAGACCGCATCCTGCAGGCGCTGCGCAGCGCCGACGACCACGTCTCCGGCGGCCGGTTGGCGAGCGACCTCGGCGTGTCGCGCTCCGCCGTCTGGAAGCACATCCAGCGGCTTCGGCGCGAGGGCCACGCCATTGCGGCCCGACCCCGGCGCGGCTACCGCCTGCTTGGGCCTCGCGATGTCCTGACCCCGGAGGCTATTGCGCTCCACCTGCGCACCTCCGTCATCGGCCGGCACATCGAGCACCGAGAGATCACAGGGTCCACAATGGACGACGCCCGCCAGCTTGCGCTGGAGGGGGCCGAGGAGGGAACGGTGGTCGTCGCCGAGCTGCAGACCGGGGGCCGCGGCCGCCGCGGCCGGGAGTGGCTCTCTCCCCGGAGCTGCGGCATCACGGCCTCAACCATCCTCCGCCCGCCCATCCCTCCCTCCATGGCTCAGCACATCTCGCTTCTCGCCGCTCTGGGCGTCGCCGCGGGCGTTCGTGAGGCGACGGGGGCGCTGGCGGCGGTGAAGTGGCCCAATGACGTGGTGCTGGACGGGCGGAAGCTCGGCGGAGTGCTCATCGAGCTGATGGCCGAAGCGGATCGGATCGGGGCGGCCATCGTCGGAATAGGCCTGAACGTCAATGGCCGGGCATGTGACCTGGCACCGCGGCTGGCGGAGTCGGCCACGACGCTAGAGGATCACCTGGGCCATCCTGCGGATCGCGTGAAGGTGCTCTGCGGCGTCCTGAATGCCATAGACGGCCTGTATGGCGATTTCTGCGCGAATGGCCCGGAGGGGCTCCTGGCGCGGTGGCGGGCGGCGGACGTGTGTCTGGGGCAGTGGGTCACAGGCGTGGCCGGGGGCGCCGAGATCGAGGGCCGCGCTGTAGGCATCCGGCAGGACGGCGCCCTCGAGATCGCCCCGCCCCACGGCCTTCCGAAGTTCCTACTCGCGGGCGATGTGTCTGTCCGTCGCAATGCGGACGGGCAGTGACACCCATCAGCTTCCCCCCCCGCCGCCTCCTACTGGATCCTCCCCAACAGCGCCCTGAGCTGCCGCACTCCCTCCAGCATCAGCTCCGGCGTGCCCCAGTGCTCGATCCCTGCGCAGCCGGTGTAGCCGTCGGCGATGAGCGTGTTGAGCACCTCCTCGTACGTGGTGGCGCTATCCGCGACCGTGTCCATGTTCTTGTCGGCGTTGGGCTTCACGTGGACGTGGCGGACGATGCCGCGGACCTGCGCGTAGCCGTCCGGGAGCGGCTCCTCGCCCCCGCGGTAGCCGTTGTTCACATCCCAGCACGAGGCCAGCGCCGGCCCGCCGCCCAGGGCGTCAATGATGCGGCGCGTCTCGGCGAGAGTCCCGGTCATGGTCGAGCCCTCGGTCTCGAGGGCATAGATGAGGCCCTCCTCCTCGGCGCGCCTCACGATGGGCGTGAACTTCTCGACGATGAGGGGGAGGTACTCGTCGAGGTTGGGCCGTTGGCGCTCCTTGCGCAGCGGGTTCCAGAAGGCGAAGCCCCGGACCACGTCCACGTCGAAGGCGTGCGCCACCTTCACCACGTTCTCAAAGAACCGCACGTGCTGCTCGTACTCGGCCGGGTCCTCGTGGCTGCACTTGCCGACCGGTGAACCGATGACGCCGATGCGGGCCCCGTACTCCTCGAGGACGGCCCTCATGCGGGCGATGTCATCGTCGTCCGCCTCCTGGACGCGCTTGCCCCAGATGCCGCCCCGGAGCTCGATGGCCGTCGCGCCCGCCTCGACGCTGAGGCGAACGGCCTCGTCGAAGTCCTTGGATACTTCGTCGGCGAAGACGCAGGTCTCAATCATGGTTGCTGGGCCTCCTGGGTCTGGTCCGGTCGGAGCGTGTTTCGTCGGCCGCGGACGGCTGGCCTGCACAGACGGATGGCGGCAGGAGGTTGGGGGCGTGTGGCGAAAGGGGAGAGGCGTTTCGCTGCCGCAATCAAGGAGGAAATGGCACATGTCGGACCAGGGAATACGCATCGGCATCCTCGGGCTCGGGGTGGGGCGGAGCAGAGCGAAGATGGCCGCGCAGGCGGAGGGCGCGGAGTTGGTGTGCGTGTGTGACTTGCTGGAGGAGAAGTGCAAGGCGGCCGCCGAGGAGCATGGGTGCGAGTGGACGACCGACTACGACGAGATGCTGAAGCGGGATGACGTCGACGCCATCGGCATCTTCACGCCGAGCGGGATGCATGCCGACCATGGGATCATGGCGGCAGAGGCCGGCAAGCACGTGTTCACGACGAAGCCCATGGACATCCGCGTGGAGAAGTGTGATGCGCTGATCGACGCGTCCAAGCAGGCCGACCGGCTGCTGGCAGTGGACTTCGGGCGGCGGTATGACGAGGACTGCCACAAGGCGCGGATGGCGCTGCGGTCGGGCAAGCTGGGGAAGATCCTCCTGCTTGACGTGCGCATGAAGTGGCTGCGCGAGCAGTCCTACTACGACGGCGGCATGCCCGCGGGCTGGCGCCGGTCGCTCAAGTGGGAGGGTGGCTCCATCGCCAACCAGGGCGTGCATCAGGTTGATCTGATCTACTGGCTGCTCGGCCCGGTGAAGTCGGTGTACGGGCGCATCGGGACCTTCACCCACGACATCGAGACCGAGGACATGTGCAATGCCCTGCTGACGTTCGAGAGCGGCACGTGGGGCGTCATCCAGACCACCACCTGCAACAGGCCCAGCCTCGGGACCGAGATCGAGATCACCGGCACACAGGGCACGCTCGCCATGACGGACAGCGACATCACGCGGTTCGAGGTGGACGGCGAGGAGGATGCGTCGATGGACGAGTTCGTCACCGACCCCGATCGGCCGAAGAATATCATTGAGGACGTCGTCGGGGCGCTCACCAGGGGGGCGGACCTGATGTGTGACGGGCATGAGGGGAAGGTCTCCACGGAGATCTTCTGCGCCGTGTACGAGTCGTCCCGAACGGGGCAAGCGGTTGAGCTGTAGACGTCTGAGGGAGGTCTCCGATGCACGAGTGGGCTGTGGCGCTCGTACTGGCCTCGATGGCGCTGTCGGCAACGGCAGCGCGCGGTGACATCTTGCTCGCCGAGGGCGGGCACAGCGAGTACGTCATTGTGACGTCCGGCGATGCCTCGCCCTCGGAGCAGCACGCGGCGAAGGAGCTGCAGAGCTTTCTGGCGCAGATCGCCGGCGCGAAGCTCCCGATCGTCACCGACGATCGCCCCCCCGCGTCAGCGGAGATCATCCTCGGCCGGGGCAAGCGGCTCGACGGACTCGGCGTGCGGGTCAATTGGGGGAAGCTCGGGGACGAGGGCTTCACCATCCGCACCGTGGGCAACCACCTCGTCATCGCCGGCGGGCGGCTCCGGGGCACGATGTATGGCGTGTACACGTTCCTCGAGGAGCACCTCGGCTGTCGCTGGTTCGCGGAGGACTGCAGCCGCATCCCGAAGCTGGCCACCATCCGGCTCGGCCCCATCGACGACACGCAGATCCCCGTGCTCGAGTATCGCGACACCGACTACCCCTGCTCGCGCGACGCGGACTTCGCGGCCCGCAACAAGCTCAACGGCACGCACCCACGGCTCGACGAGGCCCGGGGCGGGCACATCACGTACTCGCACTTCGTGCATACCTTCAACTCCCTCGTCCCGCCGGACAAGTACTTCGACGCACACCCCGAGTACTTCTCGCTCATCAATGGGCAGCGGACCAAGGACCGCCCGCAGCTCTGTCTCACTAATCCCGACGTGCTGCGGATCGCGACGGACACGGTCAAGCAGTGGATCGAGGACGCGCCGACCGCGCGGATCTTCTCCGTGTCCCAGAACGACTGGCGCAACTGGTGCCAGTGCGATCAGTGCATGGCCGTCGCGGAGCGCGAGGGGAGCCAGAGCGGCCCGCTGCTGCACTTCGTCAATGCCATCGCTAAGGAGATCGAGGACGACCACCCGCGGGTCGCCATCAGCACCCTCGCGTACCAGTATACCCGGCAGCCGCCGAAGCACGTCAAGCCGCGGGACAATGTCATCGTGCGGCTGTGCAGCATCGAGTGCTGCTTCGCGCACCCGCTGGCCACGTGCGAGATGAACGCCACCTTCGTGGATGACATCCGCCGCTGGCACCAGATCTGCGACCGGCTCTACATCTGGGACTACGTCATCGACTATAGCCACTGCGTGATGCCCTTCCCCAACCTGCGCGTGCTGCAGCCGAACATCAAGTTCTTCAGTGAGAACGGCGTGAAGGGAATCTATGAGGAGTCCAACTACTTCTCCCGCGGCGGCGAGTTCTCCACGCTCCGCACGTACGTCATGGCGAAGGCGCTGTGGGACCCGGACTGTGACCTGCAGCAGCATCTGGATGAGTTCCTCGAGGGCTACTACGGCGCGGCCGGGCGGCCGATTCGGCAGTACATCGACATGATCCACGACAAGGTGGAGGCCGAGAACATCCACTGCACCATCCGCACGCCGCCGACATCGCCGCTGTTCAGTGCGCACCTCGTCGCGCGGTCCAAGCGGCTGTTTGATGACGCGGAGAAGGCCGTGGCGGACGATGCCACGCTGCTGCATCGGGTGCAGGTGGCGCGGCTGCCGCTTCAGTACGTGCAGATA
>JASFTE010000031.1:0-16137 GCA_050114035.1 Armatimonadota bacterium
TCGCAGGAGGCGTCGGCGAGGGCGTAGTTGTGGTAGCCGGGGTAGAGGCGCAGGCCGCGCATGCCGAGGTCCTCGACGCATACCGCGAGGTCGTGCTCCCAGTCGGCGTAGGCGGGGTTGATGACGGCGAAGGGGATGAGCCGATCGCCGTGGCGGCGGGTGTCGCGGGCGAGTTGCTCGTTGCCGGCCTGGGAGTTCTTGTAGAGGATGGCGCTGGCGCTGGAGACGACGGCGAGGTCGATCCCCTTGCGGTCCATGAGGCGGACGAGCCTGGCAGCCGTGTTGTTCCGGAGCTCGCGGAAGGCCCAGTGGCCGAGGTAGGCGTTCACGTCTATCAGCATGTCGGTCCCTGCCTTCGGGCGGCGAGGATCTTCTGCATGTTCTCGCCCATGATGAGCCGCCGGGCCCGGTCGGTGAGGCGGGCGCCGCGCATCTTCCCCACTCCGGCCGTCATGGACATGTCGCACCCGAAGAGCAGGCGCTCCGGGCCGAGGAGGCGGGCGGCCATCTCGATGATCCCCTCGTCCACGACACTGCCGCTCGTGTCCATGTAGACGCTCGGGGCGCGGCGGGCGGCCTTGATGGTCCACTCCCAGTCGCCGCCGCCGCCGACGTGGCCGCAGATGAGAAGGGCCTCGGGGTAGCGCTCGGCGAGCTCGGCGAGCATGCCGCTGTCGGAGATGCGGGGCTGGCGCTCGTTTGGGTGGTGCGAGTGGCCGGCGTGCTGGAGGATGGGGACGCCGAGCTCGATGGCGAGCTCGACGACCGGGTAGTATACGGGCTCGTGGCAGCGGTACTCGTTGTAGAGCTTGATGCCCATGAAGCCGCGGTCCTGGACGCAGCGGCGGACCTCGTCGAGGGCCTCGCGGTGGTAGCCCGGGTTGACGTAGCAGTAGCCGAGGACGCGGCCCGGGTAGCGCTGCATGGCGTCGGCCATCCACTCGTTGCACTCGCGGAAGCCCTCGAGTGTGGCCGGGCGCCGGGGGGTGAGGATGGAGCAGCAGAGCTGATCGATGTGCAGCTTGTCGGCGGCTTCGATGAGGAGCCGGTCGTCCTCCTGCCAGTCGGGACTGGCGCGGCGGTGCTTGAGATGCTCGTGGCAGCTGATGACCATAGTGCGTTCCCTCGAGGAGCCAGTCGTGCTGCGGGGTGGTTCGCCGGGGGTGTGGTGTCGGCCTGCGCTGGCTCATTGACACGACGGGGGAAACTGGATATGATACGGGCCCACAGAGAAGTGCGGGGCTGTAGCTCAGTTGGTTTAGAGTGCCACCCTGTCAAGGTGGAAGTCGCGGGTTCAAGTCCCGTCAGCCCCGCCAATATGGACTGTCCGGCGGCCCGATGACGTCATGTCTATCGGGCCGTTTTGCTGAGACCGCGCCCGCAGGCGCCTGAGGTCTGTGCCCGGGGCGGCAAGGACCGGCGAATGACGGATATCCAGTCTCGGAATGGTGACGTTGAGGGTGCGCCGGATGTGGCGTACGGGCGGCTCATGGCCGCGTCGGCGGTGGGGATGATCGTGTTCGGGGCGAGCGTGGCGATCCCGTCGGTGTGCCTGGAGGCGATCGGGAGGGAGTTCGGGCTCAACTTCGAGCAGCGGGGGCTGCTGACCACCGCGCGGATGGCGGCGCTCCTGGCGTCGCTGCTCACGGTCGGCTACCTGGGCGATCGGCTCGGGAAGAGACACTTCCTGTTCTGGGGGGGAGTGCTCATTGCAGCCGGTCAGGCGGCGACGGCCCGAGCGGGCGGATATGGCGCACTGCTGGGTGGTAACGCCGTCTCGGGGCTGGGGAAGGGCGTGATGGAGGCGCTCGTCAATCCCCTGGTGGCGCAGCTCAATCCCCATCGGTCGGCGCGAGTCCTGAACGTCATCAACGGCCTGTTCTCGGTGGGTCTGGTGCTGGCGGCGCTCACCACGGGCGAGGTGCTGCAGGCGGGGAAGTCGTGGCGAGTGCCCTTCTGGCTGTGGGTCCCGCCCGCGCTGGTGTGCGCGGGGCTGTGCCTCACGCGGCGCTATCCGACGGTTGAGGCCGCGCAGCGAGAGGCAGGGCGTCCGGGGCGCTTCCTCAGGAATCCGCTGTTCTGGCCGCTGCTTGTGGGGATGGTGCTCGGGGGCGGGTGCGAGGCGGGGCTGACGTCGTGGGGCCCGAACTTCGTGGAGCACGAGCTGGGGGCGTCGGCGCGGAGCGGCGCGTGGGCCATGGTGCTGTTCGGGACGTTCATGGCCGGGGGACGCTTCACGGGGAGCGGTCTGGTGGCGCTCGTCACGCCGGTGCGTATGATGATGGTCTCGGCCGCCGCGTGCGGACTGGCCACCGTGGGCCTGTGCTTCGTGGATGGTCTGTGGGGCGCATGGGTGCTGTTCGCTCTGGGGGGGCTGTTCGTGGCGTGCTTCTGGCCGACGATCCTGGCGGTGGCGTCGGACAACATCGCCGCCGGCTCGGCGGCCCTGTTTGCGGTGTTGGCGGCGGGAGGCATCGGGGGCTGCGTGGTCTTGCCGTGGGCAATCGGCGTGCTGGCGGATGCGTTCGGCCTGCGGGGCGGCATCGTCCTGCTCCCCGCCTCGATGGCCGTGCAGGTAGCTGTGCTCGCAGCGGCCTCCCGCATGATCGCGCGGCGAGACGGAACTCGCTGATAGGTCTACGCGTCGCGGCGCCCGCGTGAGAGGAGCCAGCTTGCGGCGGTTCCGACGGAGATATTCACGACGAGCGCGACGGGGCCGATCCACTGGAAACTGATGGGGTCCTGAGCGGTGATCCACTGGCCGCCAGTGGCCGGGTCGGTCTTCGTGATCAGGTCCACGCCGAAGACCGCGGGTTCGACGCCGAACTTCCAGAGCAGCGCCACAAGGGGGCCGGAGAAGGCGATGGCGGCGGCGGTGATGGTGCCGCAGATGGCGCCGATCCATACGCCGAGCGGTCTGGCGAACGGGACGAACAGCGCGAAGAAGAAGAGGCAGAAGATCGGCGTGGTGAGGAGGTTGACGGTCTTGTTGGTGACGGCAGTGATGTTGCCGGGGATGTACTTCATGAACGAGCTGCCGAGGACTATGGTCACGCCGATGCAGAAGGCCAGGATCTGGGCAAACCGGACGTTCGCTTTCTCGCTCTTTGGGCCCCGGCCGAAGCGTCCGAGGAAGTCCGTCACGACGACCGCCGTGATGGAGTTGACGCCGGAGTCGATGCTGGACATGGCCGCGGCGAACATGGCGGAGACCACGAGGCCGGAGACGCCGACGGGCAAGTGGAAGGCGATGTAGCGCGGGAAGAGGTCGTCGGCGTTGTTGGCGATGGACATCCCCCGCGGCAGTTGGTCCGCGTGGGCCCTGAAGTAGCCGAGGAGGGCGAACCCGACGAGGTAGAGGGCGATTGCCACGGCCGTGGCAACGATGAGCTGCGTGGCCAGTGCTCGGGAGGCGGCCCGGGCATCGCGCGTGGCCATGAAGCGCTGCACGGAGGTCTGGTCGCCGCCCGAGGTGGCGACGTACCAGGCGAAGATGCTCAGGATGGAGCCGACGACGGTCACGCGCGTCCTGGGATCGAAGCTGAAGAACGGCTGTGTGTCCCAGTTGGGCTGCCACTGCGTTGGGAACCAGCCGAACCCCCCGAAGTCCCACGTCACCGTCGCGACGACCAGCATGGCTCCGCTGAAGAGCAGAACGGTCTGCAGGAGGTCCGTGACCACCACGGCCCGGAGGCCACCGAGGGACGTGTAGATGACGGAGACCATTCCGGTGATGAGGACGATGAGGGGAATCCACTTCGGGTGGACGCCCACCATCACGGTGAGCGCCTTGGCGGCGAGGTACACGAGGAGGGTCATCCACACGAGGCGCAGGGCGAGGAACATGCTCGCGCCCAGGAGGCGGATGCTCAGTCCGAGCCTGCCCTCGAGGAGCTCGTAGGCGCTGGTGGCGCGCTGCCGCATGTAGACGGGCAACAGGCCACGGGCAACCACCCAGAAGACGAACGGCAGGGCGAGCTGGCCCACCAGGTAGACGGGCCCTTTGCCGCACGCCTCGCCGGGCTTGGAGAGGTAGGAGATGGTGCTGAGGAGCGTGGCGAACAGCGAGACGCCGACGAGAATTGGGGGCAGGTTGCCGCCGCCGACGAAGTACTCCTTGGTCGTGCGCTGTTTGCGGCTGAAGTAGACGCCGAGGCTGATTGTCGTGAGGGCGTAGAGGGCGATCAGGACCCAGTCGAGGGTCTGGAGGCCGCTGCGATCGGAGGCGGCCATGGCGGGAGTGCCGGCGGCGAGGCAGAGCAAGATCGCAGAGATGAGGGCTTTCATTGTGACACTCGGGTCCACTGGCTCACGTGCAGCGGCGATGTCTCAGGTGTGCATGCGGAAGTCGATGTGGGCGGGGGGCGGGAACTGCTCGCGCACCCGCTGTCGCAGTGCGTCGTCAACTGGCACGCCCTCGGCGGCGCTGATGCGCCGCTCATGGAGGCCGTACCACAGGTTGCTGAGGGAGACTTCGCCCTCGCGCAGGTCCTCGATCTCGCGGGCTTCACTGAGTACCCGCTCGACCCGTTCGAGGTCGCCGGTGGACAGCGCCGCCTCTCCCTCAAGCAGCACGACACGGCCCGCGGAGCGCACGGGCTCGGGCAACTCCTGCACGAGGCCCAGCCAGTCCTCGCCGCGCCCGGCGGCGAGCAGGGCCTTGCCGCATTCGACCACGAGGGGCCGCAGGTCGGGCTGCAAGCGTGCGGCGGCGATGAGGAGATCGCCCGCCCGGTCGTGCTGTTCGTCCTCGCGAGCGAGGACGGCGAGGTTGCGGAGGGCCCACGGATTCTGGTTGAGGCTCTGGGCCCGGTCCCACGCCTCCCGCGCTCCGGCGCGGTCGCCGGCATGGTAGCGCATCACACCCAGGTGCAGCCAGGCGAGCCAGTGCGAGGCACCGTCGCGCCGGATGCTCTCATCGAGCAGCTCGCGCCACTCGGGCTGGACAAGGTAGGATCGCGGCGGCGTGCCCGGGTCTGCGTCCGGGAGCTCGCCAGTGTCCAGGAGGCGCTGCCAGGGGTGCTGCGGCTCTGCGAGGGAGGCCTCGTCGAAGGCCAACTCGGGGCCACAGAAGGGTGGCTCTCCGGCGGCCTCCCGCCGCAGTCGCTCCAGCGCCCCCCACCCGGAGCCACGATGCAGGAGTTCGAGGGGCACCCGCCGGGCGATCTCGCCGCCGCGCTCGAACTCCGCGTCGAGCTGATCCGCGGGGATGAGGCCGTGCAACTGCGCCTGCACCGCCCGCTGCGCCCGCCTCCAGTCCGGGCCGTGGACGGCCTCGGGGTCGGCCTCCAGGAGGCCGTAGGCCTCGAGCCACTCCCACTCGGCGCGCGCGGGCATGGGTATGTGCTCGGCCTGTGTGCGGGCCAGTCCGGCCTGGATCTCGATGTACGCACAGCCGGGCCGGGCGAGGAACTCCTGCCAGCGCCTGCCGCCGGGGCCGCTGCCCCAGACGAACAGCTTGCGGCCCTTGAGCAGGGGCGTCGAGGTCTGGGCGAGGCCTCTCCCGTCATCGTCCAGGGCGGCGATCCAGGGGCGGCGCCCATCGCCAACGCGGAAGAAGAAGTCCATGGAGCGGGGGACGCGTGCCGGGTATGAGCCATCGAGCCCGTCGTGCTCGGGGACCGGCACACGGGCCAGCCCGCGGGCGTAGGCGAAGCGGTAGGCATGGTCGGCCGGGACGACGACGCGCGTGTCCGGCGTCTCGGGCACGGCCATGTTGGACCACCAGTACATGGGCACTTCGCGGTCGTGGGGGTTGGCAATGCGCGGGCGGACGAAGAGCACGGGGGAGCCGTCGGGGAGATAGGCGTCGAGCTGGAACGGCACTTGCCGGACGCGCTCCCACTCATAGAGCCTCAGGACCGGGCTGCCGTTGGGGCCCTCGACGCGGGCGGCGAAGAGGGGCGAGCAGGTGAACGGACAGTGACCGCGGATGCCGATGTTCCACTCGACGCCGCCGCTGAACCAGGCGTTGCGGATGGCGAGGTTCGCGGGCTGGAACACCGGGTTGACCTCGAGGAGCTCGCGGCCGCTCGGCTTATGCAGCAGGGACCAGAGCCGCCCGCCCAACTCCAGGAGGAAGATGGCGCGCAGGATGTCATTCTCGAGCACGGCCGTGCGGAAGGTCATCGGCTGCAGGTCGCGGCGATAGCCGTCCTGCATGAGGTACGGGAGGCAGCTCGCGACCCGGCCGTACCCGAGGTAGCGCTGGTCCTCCTCCGGGATGTCGGGATCCATTTGCATCGAGCCATGCACGTCTTGAGGGGAGGCGAGCGGGGGCAGGGGATTCTCTGGTCCAAGCTCAGCGCCCGGCATGCTCCACGTGTCAAGTCGCAATTCGCTCATTGGTTCCTCGTGCACGATCGGGAATGCCTGGAGAGTCGGCCATCCAGAGCGCGCGGCATCACCGGATCTGGGGCAGGTTCGCTCGCGTGGGCGCCGGCCCCTTCCGGGCGGATGGGGCACACGTGGTCGGGAGGGCCGAGAGGTGATTGGGCGCTACGGGGCAGCCTCCGCTCCCAGGCAGACGACGGCACCGTTGGCGAGGGAGATGTAGAGCCGCCCCGCCGCCACGGCGATGCCGTCCCAGACGGGCGGCGCCGCGAGGCGGCGCTCGGCGAGCGTGGCGCCGTCGGTGGTCGAGACGAGCTGCAGCACCCCGCCCTTCTCCCCCTCAAATGCGGCGCGCAGATTGGCCTCTTCGGTCGCCGGCGGCATGCCGGCGACGAGCAACGTGTCGCCCGCCCGCACAAGCGACCGTGGGCGCAGGGCCAGCTCCTGGCTCCATCTGCGCCGGGGCATGGACTCCTTGGCGTCAGTGCGGAAGTCTGGCAGGGCTTCCTCATCGGCGGAGAAGGGGCGGTTCTCGTCGGCGAACAGCTGATAGCTGAAGTTGCGGGTGCGACGGACGCCCCAGACGGTAGAGTCATCGAAGGCGAGGAGCAGCCCGTATGGCACCACGAGGCTGATGTCCCTGCGGGTGCCACCGGCGTTCGCGATCCAGGAGTAGGCGACCGTCACGCGGCTGAAGTCACCGACGCCAAGCAGCCAGTGGGAGCGGTGGTTCTCGGAGTCGTCGAGCAATCGTGAGGTCGAGAGGAGGTGGCGCCCGCCCTTGTCTTGACGCTGCAATTCGCGGTCGAAGCGCACCTGGCGCATGTAGATGGACGCGCCGTCGCTGACGAGCACATCAGTGGTCGCGCCGCCGGCGATGGAGAAGGAGTCGCTCCTGTCGGGCGCGTTGTACGTCTTGTAGTCGGCCGCGCTCTGGTCGAACTTCTCCTGCAGGTCGCCGCCGTCGATGGCGGAGAGATCCGTGGCGCCAGGGTGTTCGCTGCTCACCGTCGTCCGGCAGAGCACGCGGCCGCTTCGCGGGTCGAGTCCACACAGGGCAATGCCGCCGTCCAGATAGGATGATCTGCCGGCGGCGACGTAGGCGACGCCATCCCTGAGGAGCACGCTGCCGTGGACGGGCCAGAGGGATTCGACCTGATCCCGCGCGACGGTGCGCCGGTCCACGGGCGCGGCGCGGTAGCGCCAGGCCAAGGCGCCGTCGGATGCGCGGAGGCAGTAGACCCATCCGTCGGCGCATCCGAAGAGCGCGAGCCCGCCGTAGAGCGTGGGCGGGGAGTCCACGCGGCCGCCCGCCGTGTACTCCCAGCGAAGGCGGCCCGTTCCGGCGTCGAGGGCGACGACCCGTTGCTCATCGATGGCCGTGAGAAGGACGAGGTCCCCGGCCACGACGGGCGAGCTCAGGGGGCCGCCGAGCTGCGCCTCCCAGAGCGGCTGGCAATCGGTTGGGACTGCCTGCCGCGTGGATCCGCTGCGGAGGATGTCGCTACGGTATGTGGGCCATTGCGTCGGTGTGTCGCTGGGGGCGGCGCCGACATCCAGTTGCCCGTACGCAGGTCCGCGCTCCAGGCGCTGGTCCCGCGGTGCGCGATTCCTGGCCGTTGAATCGGCGGCCAGTGCCCAGAAGCCGTAGAGCTTGGCCGCCATGTAGCACCCACAGGCGTGCGCGGGCGCGTAAATGAGCCCGTTGCAGGGCATGATGCCGTACTGGCACACGCCGCGGACCCAGTTGTTGCGGGAGTGCTCGCCGCGGATGAGGTCGAAGAACTCGATGCCGCGCTTGCCGGTGATGAGGTAGCGCTCGGTTGCCTTCTCGCGGTAGCAGCGGTGGTGGTGTCCGGCGGTCCAGAGGTCGCCCGTGGGGATGTTCTCCTGCTTCGCCTCGCCGGTGCGGAGGTCGCGGCCGACGGCGAAGTCGGGGCCGATCCACACGCGGTCGCCGATCACGAAGACGTCCACTGGTGACTTGAAGCCCGCCCTGGACGGACACTCCCACAACTTGTCTCCGGAGGCAGCCGAGAGGGCGATGGTCTGCCTGTCGTTGGCCAGGAGCACGACTCCGGCGTGCGCGACCAGGGTGGCGACGGACCAGCCCGGGCCTCGCTTGGCCCCCGGCCGGTCGCTCGGTGGGGCGGACCGCCACCGCTCGCGGCCGGTGGCGCGGTCGAGGCACAGGACACGTTCGCCGGCCTGGAAGAAGGCGCCCTCGTCGGTGGCGGCGAGCGTGAGTGGCATGAACTCGCGGGGCTGTGACTCCGTCCAATCCCACAGGAGCTCGCGCGTCTCCGCGCGGATGGCGAGGATGGACTTGGTGTTCGGGAACACCCCCTCCATCCCGCGCTGGCGCCTCGTCATCTTCACAGCCTGCTCTGACGCCGGGGCCCCGGTCACCACGAAGAGCACGCCGTCGTGGAGGATGACCTCCTCCGTGTTCTCCGTGCCGGCATATGTGGCGATGGTCTCGCCGGTGGCAGCGTCGAGGGCCGTGAGCGGCGCGTCGAGCCCGAGGGGCATGTAGACGCGGTCGCCCTGCGCCACCAGCGTGCGCGGGAGCTGGACGGGCCCGGAGCGGAAGCCGCGTCGGTACCAGGACCAGGACGGGATGGGTGTCTTCCAGAGCAGGACGCCGTTGAAGGCATCGCGGGCGACGAGGACCCAGCGGGCCGGTACGTCCATGGAGCCGGCGGGTCCCTCGTCCAGGATGTAGAAGATGCGCCCGCCGGAGGAGACGACGCTGCTGATGCTGGCGAGCATGTGGTGGTAGCGCGCCCATTTGGGCTCGGCGAGCCACTGCATGTGGCGCGGCGGCGCTACGCGCGCGTCGTGGGCAACGGCGTTGTTGCCGGCATCGTGAAGGAAGTGCGTCCATTCATCGATGTCCCTGGGGCGGGGCTTGACCGTGCGGGTCCACCGTTTGCCCTGCCTTACGTACGCCACGCCATTGGGTGCGAGGACGCGCATCCTCTCGGCACGTCCCACATCGCGGCCGCGGTCCACGACGAGCAAGTTGGCGATGTTGTTGATGTACGGAAGCGCGCCGCCGTTCCACTGCGCCACCGCTACCTTGCCGCGAAGTCCGAGGTCCGCGATGTGGTCGCGGGCTCGGGCGATGTTGGCGGGATCGGCGTCGAGGCCGTGCACGAGATAGCTGTCGCCGGCACGCAGCGCCGCGGTGAGCCTACCGTCGCCACAGCCGACGTGTACGACGAGGCCGCCCTTGACGCCGGTCGCCTGCATGATTTGGCGGGCGAGAGCAGCATCCGAGGGGGTGCCGGGCGTCTGCGCAACGGCCGCGGGCAGGTGAAGGCCGATGAGGAGAACGGCTCCCGTGAAGGCAAGTACTCGTGCTCTTGTTGACATGGCATTCCTCACTGTGAGTTGCAGGTGCGGACTCGGATTCACGGCTGCTGGGACGTCGCGACACCAAGGTGGCGGAGGAAGAACTCCACCAGGGACTCCTGCTTGTCTGGTGGCGGCTCGACTCCGATCGCGGGTGCGTATACCAGCGCTTCGACGCCGACCTCTTCGGCGCGCTCTTTGAGTGCGGTTGCGTGGAGCGGGTGGTGATTCCTGTGACCGCGGTCCTTGGGGGGCGTTCCGCCCTCCATGCCGTTGCGAACGTACAGGGGCGGGTCGTCCTCTGACATGAGGGCGAGCATGTCGAGGTCGGCACGGATGGCCTTGCCCTCCTCGCTGTCGAGGTCATCCTGGGTCTCGACGCCGAAGAAGCCGAGCACCTCGACGAGCTGTGTTGGGGCCACCTCGAACTTCAGCAGCTCCGGCCAGCGCATGACGTCGTAGGTGGCCTGCGTGCCCTGGGCGCCGACGACGGCCAGGCGTGTGGACTCGCGCAGGACGGGGTCCGGGCTGTCCGGCTCGGCCATATCATCGTGGACGCCCAGCCACAGGCTGGTGCCCGCGCCGGCGGAGCCGCCGTAGGCGCCGATGCGGAGCTTGTCGAGGTTCCACTCCAGCGCCTGGCTCCGGATGAACTGGAGCGCCCGCTTCGAGTCGCCCAGCGACGCGCGGACCCCGCGGGGATCGGTATTGCGGTAGCGGTAGCTGATGGTGGCGAAGGAGACGCCGGCTTCGAGGAAGGCATCCACGCTCTTCGAGCCATAGGCCTTCGACTTGTCGCCGGCCACGAAGCCCCCGCCATGAATGAAGATGACGAGCGGCGCAGGCTTGTCGGACTTCGCCAGCCAGATGTCGAGCAGGTTGCGCTCGTGCGGGCCGTACTTGACGTTCGCATGCGTGGCGGGGACGCCCTTGGGCGAGACTGCCTTTGGCTTCTCGCCGCCTCCGCCCTGCAGCCTCCGGCGCAGCGCCTTGCGCTCGTCGGCATCAAGGCGACCGTCGCCGTTCTTGTCGGCGTCCGGGTACTGCCGGAGAACCTCACGCAGCGACGGCCGGGCCCTGTCGGGCCGATCCTCGGCCTGCTGAGCGATGGCGGACAAGATGCCGCCCACGAGTAGCAGCCCGGCACTCAGAGCCGCCGTGGCCAGTGGGATGTGTCTGCGCTGTGCCGTCATGCGATTAGCCCTCCATCGCTATAGATACTCGGAGCTGACAGACGAGGCAAGATGGCTCGGACACGTAGTTCTCTCTTGAGCGCAGTGCTCCTTCGACTGGGCTCGTGCAGGACGGCGCGGCTGCGAGGTCGAAAGGCCGCCGCGAGCACAGACGCAGCCAAGGAGCGGAGGCGAAGATGCCAGAAGGCGACACGCGGCCAGACACGGTCCCACGGCGGCGACTCGGGCGCACGGAGCTGATGGCGCCCGTCATACCGGTGGGGACGCAGGCGTTCTCCAATGTGTTCCAGCGAATCACGGACGAGGAGGCCATGGGGCTGATTCGGCATGCGGTGGATGTGGGGCTCAATCATTTCGACTGCTCGATGTGCTACGGCGATAGCATGCGGCGGCTGGCTATGGCGCTGCAGGAGGGGGTCATCCGCCGCGAGGATGTCATCATCACGGGGCGGGTGTGCTGTCACGGGAAGGAGCGGTGGCTGTACACGGCCGCCCGGACCGAGGCAACGGTGGAGGCGCAGCTTGAGCTGCTTGGCATGGATCGGTTCGACGGTGTGCTGGTGCACGATCCGCAGGACTTCGATGGGGTGATGGCCGAGGGCGGCGTGCTGGATGGGCTGCACCGGCTTAAGGAACGGGGGATGGCGGGCGGAGTCGGCCTGGGCATGCGGCCGATCGAGCATCACCTGCGCGCCATCGAGGAGGACCGGATCGACCTGCTGCTCTTCTTCGGGGACTACAGCCTACTCGGCTGGCAGTCGGCAGAGCCGCTGCTGGCCGCGGCCGCGGAGAAGGACGTAGGCGTGATGAGCGGGTGGTCGATCATGCGCGGGCTGCTGACGGGCGACGAGCTGGGAAGGGCGGCGGAACGGGGAGGCGCCAGTCGGTGGGAGGAGCAGATCAACCGGGCCCGGGAGATGCTTGCCTGGTGCCGACACCAGGGCGTGCATCTGCTGGCGCTGGCGCTCCAGTTCTGCCTGCGGGAGGAGCGCATCGCGGCCCATCCGATCGCCCCGCAGACCATTGACGAGATGGATATGAACATCTGGGCCATTGAGCAGAAGCTGCCGGACGGCATCTTGGACGAATTCGTCCAGGACTTCTACGGTCAGGCGTGAGGGAGGCAGCGGCGTTGCGGATTGGAACATGGTGTGCGATTGTCGCGGTGATCCTGGTGGGCGTGCCGCCCGGGCAGTGCGAGGACTTCTACAACGATCCGGATGTCATCGTGGTGGAGCGCGACGGGAAGATCGTCAAGCGGCTGCCGGCTGAACGCGTGCCGCTGGCGTATCCGGAACTGAACGCGCGGGCGGAGGTGAACGCGGCGCTGGACTCGGAGGGGAACATCTGGGCGGCCATCGGCTACTCGGTTGGGGCGCGGCATCAGGCGACCAGCGGCTTCGAGAGACTGTTCTGCTCGGGCGACGGCGGGAGGACCTGGAGGTCGCAGATCCTGCCCATGACGGAGCAGTGCCACTTCCTGGCGTTCACGGTGCTGCGTGACGACGCGCTGCTGCTGGTCACCGCCGTGAACCAGGATGATCCCCTGTGGCGGAAGCTGGTGAGGGTGCATCGCTCCGGCGATGCGGGCAAGACATGGCGGCAGACGTGTGAGATACGCTCGGATCCCTTTGCGCACATCGGCGAGGGCTTCCTGTCCATGACGCAGTTGCATGACGGCACGGTTCTGCTTCCCATCTGCAAGTGGACGGATCGCGGGGAGGAGCGGGAGCTGGTGCACAGCGTGCTCGCTTCGACGGACGGCGGAGAGACCTTCCCCGAGGCGTACCGCACGTTCCCCGACTGCCATGAGGCGCACGTGATCGAGCTTCGGTCCGGCCGTCTGCTGGGGGCCTTCCGGTATCAGCGTCCCCCGCGCGAGGGCGAGACGCCGGAGGAGATCACGGCCTTCGGGGGAGCCCCGGCATGGGCCCATCCGACGAGCGGGAAGCGGGCCAAGAGCGCGTTCAAGCACGTGTTCGTGGGTGGCTCGGACGACAGTGGGCGGACGTGGGAGGACCTGAGCGCAGTGCGGGACCGCGATGGTCGGGCGCTGCTTGAGTTTGGCGAGCCGCACGGCCAACTCGTCCAGGCGGCCGACGGGCGCGTGGTGCTGGTGCACGATCGCCGTTACCCGTACGAGCGATCCGAGACACGAGCGCGGGTCAGTGTCGATGATGAGGGGCTGACGTGGGGCCGGGAGATCTACCACGTGAGCGACGGGATGGGCTACCCGGCCAGTGTCGCGCTGCCGGATGGGACGATCGTGACGATCACGGGCAACACGAAGCTCGACCCCGCGTTCCGGCCCATCGGAGGCTGGCGAGTGCAGGCGATCCGGTGGCGGCTGTCGGCCGGTGGCGACGAAGACAAATGACGGAACGGAAGGTCCGGTTCAGCAATGGCTAGTCGATGGTATCACGGAGTGACACGGTATCAGTGGCTGGTGCTGGTCATCGCGTCAGCCGGTTGGGTGTTCGACGTCTTCGAGGGGCAGCTGTTCAACATCACGCGCAACCAGCTTCTGGCCGATGTGCTTCGAGTGGGGGGCGAAGCGCCCGAGGTCCAACAGTACGGCGATATGTTCCTCGGCATCTTTCTGCTGGGCGGCACCGCGGGCGGGCTTCTGTTTGGCTCGTTGGCTGACCGGTGGGGCCGGCGGCCGACCATGGTCGTCACTATTCTGATGTACTCCATCTTCTCCGGCCTGACGTTCTTCGCACAGTCGTTGTGGCAGGTGGCGGCGCTGCGTTTCCTGGTGGCCATGGGTGTTGGCGGAGAGTGGGCTGTCGCGGCGTCGCTCGTGGCCGAGGTCTTCCCGCGGAAAGCTCGGGCCCAAGCATCGGGGATCTTCCACGCGTCGAGCGTTCTGGGGACATGGATGGCTGCCCTGGCAGGGCTGGCCGTGGGCGCGCACTGGCGCTACGCCTATGTGCTCGGTATCCTGCCGGCGCTGCTGGTGCTCTGGGTGCGCGTGAGCGTGAAGGAGCCGGACAGGTGGCTGAGGGCGGAGGCCAAGGCATCAGAGGCTGACGAGGTGCAGCTCGGGAGCTTCCGGGACCTTCTCCTGAGTCCTCAGTGGCGCGGCCGGGCTGTGTTGGGCATGCTGCTGGCGGCAGTAGGCCTCGGCACTTTCTGGGCAGTGACGGTGGCCGGACAGGACCTCGCGAAGCAGGCGCTGCTGCGCGACGGCGTGCCGGAGACGGATGCCGTGGAGACAGCGAAGTTCGCCTACGGCATCGTCCAGACGGCCGGAGCCGGGCTTGGGCTCCTGGCATTCGGGCCGCTGGCGGTCCGACTGGGGCGCCGTCGCGCGTTCGCGCTGGTGCAGGTGTGCTCGCTCGTGATCGTGCCGATCACCTGCTACCTGCCGTCGAGCTATGGGCAACTCCTGGTCCTGTTACCGATCTTCGGCTTCTTCACCCTGAGCATGCACGCCGGCTTTGCCGTGTACTTCCCGGAGCTGTTCCCCACGCACCTGCGCGCGACCGGCGCCGCCTTCTGCTTCAACGGCGGACGCGTCGCTGCCGCCTCGATGCTGTGGTTCTCCGGGTGGCTTAAGGCGCAGCCCGGCATGGACCTGCGGCTGGCGGTGTCGCTGCTTGGGTCGGTGTTCCTGCTCGGGCTGTTGATTCTGTGCTTCCTGCCGGAGACGAAGGGCAAGCCGCTGCCCGAGTGAGGCGTGGGGCGGAGTTCACAGAGGGGCGTGACTCACATGAGAATCCCGGTAGGCATGATCCTCCTGGCCGCGTCCATGGCGGCCCGCGGCAATGCAGAGGTGAACGATGCGGAGCTGGAGGCGAAGATCAGCGCCGCGCCACGGCTGGAGACCGAGGACCTGTGCGAGCCGGTGAAGTCGGTGCGGCAGGGCAAGCTGCTCTGGGCGCCCAACCCGGACGGCAAGACGTGGGACGTGCTGCAGATCTACTTCCCCAGGTACGGTGGCCCGAACACCATCGTGGTGATCGACCTGGGCTCGGGCGAGCTCAAGCAGATCCAGACCGAGCGCGGATGGAACTTCCATCTGTGCCCGACGGTGCTCGCGCCGAACGGCAAGCTGTTCATCTCCATCCTCGGCCAGCGCCTGCGGCAGAAGATCTGTATCTACGATCCCGCCACGAATGCGCTGACGCTCGACGCCGTGGAGATGCCCGATGAGATCATGGGGGAGACGCATCCGCTGGTGCTGGGCACGGACGGGAAGCTCTACGCGATCGGCCAGCACCCCACGCGGACCGCGACGGCGGCGCAGATCGACCCGGACACGCTCAAGGTGACCTTCTACGGGCCCATCGGGCCAAGCCATGAGCCGAATTCGTGTTGGGGGTACTCGGGCGGCGCGGACGACCGGTACGTCTACATCGCGAGCGGCAAGATCCCGTGGTACCTGGTTGCCTACGACCGGCAGACGGGCAAGTCGGAGGCGCTGGTGGAGACCGCAACCGTCGGCGGATACGTGAGCGTGGGCCAGCGGCCGGGCGGGTGCATGGGCAAGGCCACACGGGTCCTGAACACGGACGGTGAGAGCATCCAGTATTGGCTCCACGAGGGGAGGGCCATCCCAGTGGCCGATCCGCGCAGGGAGAGGCCGCCGTGGCCGGAGCGGGAGGCGCTGCGCTCCGACCCGGCGCGCCCCGAGGTGAACACCGGGCTCGGCGTGCCGGACGTGGACGGCTTCGCGGAGATGTGGGTGCGCACGGCGGAGTCGAAGGCGCGCGCGCCGGAAGAGACGCCGCCCGAGGCTGATCCGGAGGCGCTCGGGTGGCAGCGGTTCCGCTACCAGGTGCCACTCTATGCGCACAGTATCTACCGCCTGATGGAGCTGCCCGACGGGCGGCTGTTCGGCACGGCGGGAGCGTACGAGGGCAACTTCGTGTACGATCCGAAGACGGACGAGGGGAAGCACCTGGGCAAGATCCACCTGAGCCACTATGCGACCGCGTTCCACGATGGCCGGATCTACATGAGCGGCTATCCGACGTCGCCGCTGTACGTGTACGATCCGACGAAGCCGTGGACCGCTGGGACTTTCGTCAACAACCGGGTGATCCAGGACGATGACGAGGCGGCCAACCCGCGGATGCTGCTGCGCCTGGGAACGCAGGAGCTGGCCGGCACGCACAAGATGTACGCGGCGGCCACCGGGGCGGACGGCAAGGTGTACTTCGGCGGCCGCTGGGTACGCAACGGGGCGTGCGGCGGGCTGGCCTGGTACGACCCGAAGAGCGGCGAGGCCGGCGGTCTGTGGGAGCCG
>JASFTE010000032.1:0-16096 GCA_050114035.1 Armatimonadota bacterium
GACGCTGGGTCAGGTGGCGCTGGGTGTGGGACTGCGTATTGGCCTCCTGATCGCCCTCGGCTTCCTGGCTGGGCTGGTTTCCACGCAGGGCGTCCGCATGATCGCGGCCCGCCGGGGCGGAGGATGAGCATAGGCGCGCTGCTCCTTCCTACGGCCCTGCACGTGCGGCAGTGTGACCGATGCAACGGCTCCGTGCGATCGTCAGCGGCCGGGTACAGGGCGTCAACTTCCGCTATCACACGGTGATAGAGGCCAGGCGGCTCGGCGCCGTGGGATATGTGCGGAACCTGCCGGGCGGCGAGGTGGAAGTGGAGGCGGAGGGGGAGCGCGAGGCCCTCGAGCGACTGCTGGAGTTCCTGCGCCGGGGGCCATCGCACGCGCACGTACGAGGAGTGCGCACGACGTGGGAGGAAGCGACGGGAGAGTGGGAGCGCTTCGATATGCGCTTCTAGCGCTGCCGACGCGTCGCCGTGAGTGATCAGGATGAGGAGACACACGTGAGTCGGACTCCCCCGCGGAGAGCCCCGCGCCTTGATGGCGGCGCCATTGCCGGTGCGCTCGCGCTGTTCGGAGCCCTGGCCGCGTGTGGGCCGTCGCCGGGCGCGGACATCGCCGGGCTCAGCGATGCGGTGGCCGCACTTGAGGCGCGCCGCCCGATGGCCGCGCTGGAGGCGGCCACGGAGATGGGGCGCTTTGACCGCCGCAGCGCTCTGGCGCTGGACGTCCGGGGGACGGCCGAGCTGCTGATGTACGAGCTCAAGGCCGCACAGGAGTCCTTCGATGCGGCGCGACGCCTGCAGCCCGAGGACTCTCGCTCGTACCTGGGACTCGCCGCCTGCGCCGCCGCCGAGGGTCGCTGGCGCAGCGCCGCGAGGGCCTACGAACGTGCGCTGCTGCGCGAGTGCCGCGACTCGGCCAGCGCCCGCACCAGCCTCGCGTTCGCCGCACTGGCCGCGGGGGACGACGAGGCGGCGCTTGACCACGTGCGCCAGGCCCGGGGCTCCGGCCCGTGTGGGCCGCTGGCGGATCAGGTGACGGCCATGGCGCACTTCGCTCTGGGAAGGCCGGGCCAGGCGGAGATGGCGCTGCGCCGCTCCGCCACGGGGGGGGTCGCACCGATCGAGGCCGTGCTCTCCCCGCTGCACGTCTCGCCGCCCGACGGAGCCCCGCCGACCGCGCTGGCGCGAGAGCCGAGGCGGATGTCGGAGGAGTACGCCTCGGCGGCCGCAGCCATGGCCTCATCCCCGCACCCGCCGCAGGCAGACTCCGACGCACCCGTGGCCATCGTGTCCCCGGCCGAGGGCGCGGCAGTGTCCGGCACCGTGGACGTGCAGGTGGGCGGCGCCGCGCGCGACCGGGTGAGGTACGTGGTGCTGCTGCTGGACGGGAAGTTCCGGGCCGTGCGCAACGTGACGCCCTTCCGTCTCTCGCTGGACACGATGACGTGCGGTGACGGCGCCCATGCGCTCAGGGTGAGGGGATACGACAAGCGGGGCAGTGTGCTGGGCGCCGATGAGGTGACCGTGTTCGTCAACAACGGTGCGCGCCGCACGGTTGCCCCGGCGGCCGCGGATCTGCGCCGCGAGGTGGAGCAACGCCTTGAGCGCTGCCTCGCGCTTCGGCCGCATCCCCTGAACGGCCCGTACCTCATGGGGCGCATCCTCGACCGGCAGAACCGGCTCGCGGACGCGCTGGCGGCCTTCGAGTATGTCTTCAGCATCCAGCCGATGTTCCGGGGCGTGCGCAGGCAGTTGATCGACGCCTATGGACGGCTCGGCGTGCTGGGCGGCCCCGATGGCGCGCGCGTCATCCGGCAGCTCCCGCCCGGCGGCCGCCGCGTGGCCCTGACCTTCGACGATGGCCCTGGCCCCGCCGTGACGCCCTGGATTCTGGACCGGCTCGACGAGGTCGGCGCCCGGGCCACCTTCTTCGTCGTGGGCAAGCAGGCGGAGCTGTACCCGCACCTGGTGTCGGAAATCCGACGGCGCGGGCACGAGCTGGCGTGCCACTCCTACTCGCACACGGACCTGTCCGAGCTGAGCATCATTGAGATAGAGCGCGAGCTGGTGAAGACCCGGGCTATCGCGCGCGAGTGCACCGGCGACTTCCTCACGTACTTCCGACCGCCCGGCGGCAACTACGACATGGACGTGCAGCGTGCCGTCGGCGAGATGGGCTATGCGACTGTGTTCTGGACGGCCGCAATCACGGACTACCCGGGCATGCCGCCGAAGCGCATTCTGGAGCTCATGACCGGCAAGATCGACGACGGCGGCATCGTGCTGCTCCACAACGGATTCGACGAGACCGTGGACGTGTTGCCCGAGCTACTGTCGTTCCTGAAGAGCAAGGACTACGAGTTCGTGACGCTCTCGGAGGGCCTCGGGGCGACCGCGCCGAGCGTCCAACTGGCCGGCGGCGCGTGATCGGCTGCTCCCGAGACCCCATGCCAGCACTGACGGCTGCTACCATCCCCGCCATGGGCCGGATGCCGCTCCTGGCTCGGGCCGCCCCCCTCGTTCTCGGCCTGTGCATTGCCTCCGCCCGCGCCGGCGCCGACGGCGGACCGCCGCCGGTTGATCCGGCGGCGGTGAACCTCGACGTCAACGCCGCGCGGTTCCCCGCCACGAGCTTCATCGACTTCTCGTACCTGGTCGACCCGCCGGCCGGCAGGCGTGGCCATCTCACCGTGAGCGACGAGGGCCGGTTGGCATTCCAGGACGGCGCCGCGGTACGTTTCTGGGGCATCAATGTGGCGAAAGACAGCGTGTTCCAGCCGCGGGCGACCGTTGACGCGGCGGTGGATGCCATCGCGCGCGCCGGGTTCAACCTGGTGCGCCTGCATCACATTGACGACGCCACGGGCTTGCTCCCTCCCGAGCGGCCGGATGCGGGCAGCCGCATCGCTGCCGACAAGCTCAACTGCGTGGACTACTGGATAGCCCGCCTGAAGGCGAGGGGCATCTACGTCTACCTGGACCTTCTCGCCTACCGCACGTTCAGGGACTGGGAGGGCGTGCCCGACGGCGAGCGACTCGGGCGCGGGGCGAAGCCGTATGCGGTCTTCGACGAGCGGCTCATCGAGCTGCAGCAGCAATACGCCGTCGAGCTGCTCGTGGAGCACGTGAATCCGTATACGGGCCTCAGCTACGCCGACGATCCCGCAGTGTGCCTCATTGAGCTGTGCGACGAGAATGGGCTGGTGCATCGGCAGACTGCACTGGCGGAGCTGGCAGAGCCCTACGCATCCGACCTGCGCGGGCGGTGGAACGCATGGCTGCGGGACCGCTACGGGGGCTCGGTGGCGCTGCAGGCCGCCTGGGCGGGCGCGCTGCGGATGGACGAGAGCCTCGAACGCGGCACCGTGGCGCTGCGCGGCGCCCGGAACGTGGCTTCCCGGCGGGCCCCGGGGGCCTCGCGCCGCGCCGACCTGCTCCGGTTCGCCCACGACACGCACCGGCTCTACTTTGCCCGGATGCGCGACTTTCTGCGAGGGCATGGCGTCCGCGTGCCCATCACCGCCGTGGGGCGCCCGGGTGCGCTGCCCGACATACGGGCGGCGGCCGCTGAGCTTGACTTCGTTGCGACCAACTTCTACTGGGATCATCCGTTCTATCCTGCGGACAGACAGTGGCAGCTCCCGGCGCTGTACCGCAACGAGAACGAGGTGCAGAGCCACGGTGTGCACGCCTTCATACCGGCCACCGCCATCGCCAATGTATCCGGCAAGCCGCTCATCGTGCGGGAATGGAACGCGTGCTGGCCGAACAAGTATCGCTCGACGGCCATGCTCGCCGCCGCCGCCTACGCCAACCTCCAGCGCTATGACGGGATGATCCTGTTCGCCTACGGCACGCAGGACGCCGCCGGCAAGCTGAGCTTCTTCGACGTGCGGCGCGACCCGGCGCGCTGGGGACTCGTCGGACTGGCGGCGAGGTGTTTCTACGACGGCGACATACGTCCGGCGCGGCAGAGCGTCGGCGTCGTGTGGTCGGACTCCGACACATTCGCGCCGGGAGTGCTGCCGCGGCGGCGCGCCGACTCCTGGCGCGTGGACGACATCTACGACCTGGGCTGGGTATGCCGGGTGAGCAGTGTCCTTGAGGGCCTGCCCGGCGCGCCCAAGGCGGATGCGCTAGTGGACCCGAGTGATGCGAGCCCGGACGTGCAGGACGGGCTGCCGTCGCTGCCGCCCACGCCCTCGGAGACCGGTGGCCGGCTCCTCTCGGCAACCGGCGAGCTGGTCCGAGACGAGCGAAGCGGTGTCTTCAAGGTGAACACGCCGACGCTCCAGGTGGTGGGAGGTTGTCTGGATGCGCTGAGGCCGGCGACGGACTCGGCGCTCACGCTGAAGTCGCAGAGCTCCATCGGCACGCTGTGCGCCGCGAGCCTCGATGGCAGGCCCCTGCCCGACTCGGAGCACTACGTGGTGAAGATGGTGAGCTTCGCCGTCAACACGGGCGAGGGCAAGGCGCTGCACGGTCGCAGCAATGGGCGCGACGTCTACGCGCTCACTGACGCCGGCCGTGCGCCCGTGCTGACGCTGGGCCGGGCCACGGATCGTCCCACCTCGGTGCTCGTGTCGGGCCGCCCCGTGTTCGACATATGGACGGCGAACGGCACCTGGGAGCTCGTGCGGGAACGGGAGCAGTTCCTCCTCTACTGCGATACGGCCGGGGTCCGGTTCTTCATCCACGACCTACCGAGCAGCGTCACGGTCACCCGATACGGCGCCGACGGAGCGCTCGAGACTCACGCCGGGCGGCAGCCTGCGCTCTACCCGCCATCAACACGGTGCCTCCGGCTAATGGGAAAGCCGGGCCGTTGACAAACGCGCGGAGCATGCTATGGTTACCCCAGGTGAACGTAGCGTGCCCTCGGTCGGTGGTCGCGATGGCTGCAGCGTCGTTGATCGGGCCGCGTACGCGGACTATGCTTTTGTAAGCTGGATTACTCCACCCGAAGGGCCTCATGCCCAGAATGGACATGCGGGAGCCCGGCACGTGCGGCCGGCGTGCCGGCTGCAGACCGCGCGCAGCAGGAGGGCCCAGTATATGAACCGGTGTGCTTGGTTTTGCTTTGGCGCGCTCGCGCTGCTGTTGGCGACGACAGCGGCGTGGGCCGCGGAGGTCCCGGCGGAGGCCAAGAGCCACTACGAGGCCGGAATGGGCGCGAAGAAGTCCGGGGATCTGGCTCGGGCCGCGAAGGAGCTGCGTGCTGCAACCACCCTGGCGCCCAAGTGGGGCGACGCCCGGTGGGCACTGGCGTGGACGTATGCCATCGGCCGCGATAAACAGAAGGCCATCGACGAGTTCAACCGGTTCGTCGCTCTGGCGTCCGACCCCAAGCGGATCGCGCAGGCAAAGGCTGCCTTACGCCGGCTGGCCGGGCAGGAGAAGTCGCGGGCCGGCGCGCTGCGTGCGCCCGAGGCGCCGGGGGATAGGGCGCCGATCCATGGGGACCTTGCAGCTCCCCTCAAGGAGGCCAACCGTCAGGGCAAGCTCCTGCTGGTGGACTTCTACGGCGCCTGGTGCCCGTGGTGCGCCCGGATGAGCGGGACGCTGCGGGCCCCGAACGTCAGGGCGCTGTTGGCCGAGAAGTTCCACTCTTTCACGCTCGACGTGGGCCGGTTCCAGTGGCACTCGGACTGCCGACGGCAGTACGGCGTGACCCGCATTCCGCACATCATCGTGTTCAATCCCGACGGATCGGTGCGGCTGTCGGCAGGGGGCTACAGAGCCCCTGACGAGCTTCTCGGCCTCCTGCGTGCCGCCGCCGAAGGGTCTCGGCCGACACACGACCGGCTCACCGCGGGAGCCAGTGACGGAAGCCAACGTGCCGACGCAATCCACATGATGCGGCCACGCCGGGGCCCCGGGTGACGATCGTGAGCCCCTGGGCGGGCGCCGGAACAGCAGGATCCTGCTGCTGGCGCCGCCCGGGGCTTGGGGGCCATGGTCGGCCCCCCCTCGTGCACCTCTGGGCAGAAGCATGGTACAATGGAATATGAGGTGCGTACCGCGCGCGCGCCAGGGCTTGATCAACGGGCAGCCCTGTGGTATAATCCGCCCGTCTGCCAGCCGATCGGGGCGACGCGGCCCGGTCGGTGGCAGTGCAGTATTGTGCCGCCTAAGCCGTCATCGCGTCTGACGTAGCGGGGGGAAGGGAGGCACGCAGCATGACACTGCGAGACCGAAGAGCCTGGCCGGTCGCCCTGTGTGTCGCTGTGGCAGTCACTCTCTGGCTGCTGCTCCCCAGTGCCGCATGGTCGCTTGAGACGCAGCTCTGCGGCATCAAGCTGGGGGATCACGGCACTCATCTTATGGACGTTCACGGCCCGCCGGATATGGTCGCGCCAGGATCGGGGTGACCAACGAACCAGAGTGGGGACGGTGGAACCGTCTCCGGAGATGGTGCAGCCGGTATCGGTGGTCCGGGCTTCCCGTCCGCGCTTGGCGGCGGCGATGAGGGTGATGAGGAGGGAGACGAAGACGAAGAGGGCGACGAGGAGGACGGAGAGGACGGCGATGGCGGCGGCGTATCAGGCGGCACCACAACGGGCGGCGCATTCCCCGCCTGGGCGCTCCCGGTGTGGGTGCAGCTCCGTATAGACGAGACGCTCTTCGTGTACAACGGGAGCAAGAACCCGAAGTACAAGTCTCCCGTCGTGATGGGCTTCGTACTGGACCGCGACGGATTCGTCAACCTCATTGCTGTCGCCGGCAAGTACTGCTCGTATGCGGCGACAGCGGGCAATGATCCGGAGAAGCGGATCATGCTTGGCGATACGTTTGAGGCCATCGTCCGTCGCTACCACTGGCCCGACGAGTTCATTACTTTCAGCGCCGTGGGCGGGGAGGTGGCCCAGCCGTTCACCGGCGAGATAGCCGTGCAGTTTCTCGAAAGTGTGAACCTCGTCTCACGGGATCTCGTCCTGAGGTACAGACAGCGGAGCAACGTCGCGTTCACGCTGCATGACATGAAAGCAACGCGGATACACATCTGGAGCACGGAATAGCACGCTCGTTCCCAATGCGAGCAGGCACCGAAGCCTCGGCCTGCCGAGGCTTCGGCTTTTTTTTCGGTGGAAGGATAGGTTTGGCGGTTCGCGAAATACGGGAACAACGACATGTGAAGGTCCGGACGCACCCGGGCTCGTCAAACCAGTCCTGGGCCAGCATTGGCAGCCATGAGACGGCAGCAGGCAACGAAAGAGGAGATACGGCAGCTCGTCGATATCGTGGAGCTGATCGGCGAGCACGTCACGCTCAAGCGATCGGGAAGCAACCACAAGGGACTGTGCCCGTTCCACGCCGAGAAGACGCCATCGTTCAACGTGCGGCGTGACATGGGCTACTGGAAGTGCTTCGGCTGTGGCGAGGCAGGCGATGCCTTCGACTTCGTCATGCGCCAAGAGAAACTGACCTTCCCCGAGGCACTTGAGCGGCTGGCGCAGCGTGTGGGCGTGGAGGTGGCGCGCGCGCCGGAGGCCGCGCGGCGCGCGGGGCAGCGAGAGCTCATCTACAGAGCGAATGATGCGGCCAACAAGCGGTTCCGGCGGAACCTGAAGGCATTACCCGAGGCGGAGATGGCGCGGAAGTACGTGGCGGAGCGCGGGTATGATGAGGATGCGGTGGCGCGGTACGGCGTTGGCTATGCACGGAACTCATGGGATGATCTTTGCACGGCCCTCAGGGGCCAGGGCGTGAAGGCGGAGATCGCCGTCGCCTCGGGCCTTCTGATCCCGAGGCCCTCCGGCGCCGGCCACTACGATCGCTTCCGTCACCGAATAACCTTCCCCATCATAGACGTGACCGGCCACGTGCTGGGCTTTGGTGGCCGGACGCTCTCGGCCGACGAGGACGCCAAGTACATCAATACGCCCGAGACGCCCGTGTTCCGCAAAGGGCGCGTGCTGTACGGGCTCAACTGGGCCCGAGAGGCGATTAGCGATAGCGGCATGGCAGTGGTAGTGGAAGGGTATACGGACGCCATCGCGCTCTGGCGTGCTGGCATACACAACAGTGTGGCCACGTTGGGTACTTCCCTCACAGACGAGCATGTAACGCTGTTGTCCCGCTACGCTGACGAGGTGGTGCTGGCCTTCGACGCCGATTCGGCCGGCGTGCAGGCGGCGCTGCGCGCGGCCGCGACGTTCGAGGACGCGCCCGCGGAAGTGGAGATCGTGGTGCTGCCGGAGGGGCAGGATCCGGACGATCTCGTCAGAGCGCAGGGCGTCGCGGCGTTCCAGGAGTTGCTCGAGCGGCGGCAGGGGCTGGTGGAGTACCAACTGGCACGCGTCTTCGCCGACGTCGCGGGAGAGGGTCCGGAGCAGATAGTGAAGCGCATGGGGGAGGCAGCCGACATTCTCATGCGCATTAGGCATGAGGGCAGGCGGGTGGAGTACCTGGCGCGCGTGCTGGACCGGTACTGCCGCGACCGTCCCCAGGCGGAATCGGTGCAGGGGGCGGTGCTCTCTGAGGTGAGCCGGCGAATGCGTCGGCGAAGGCCGGCGGCGTCAGCGACACGGGCTCCTGCTGCCTACCGGGACATGCACTTCGCGGCGGAGGCCATCGCCAGGAGCGCTGACGGCATTCCGCAGACGTGCGCGGAGGTCGAGGGGCAGCTCCTGGCCGCGGCGCTGCAGGATGGTGACTTCGCCGCCGAGCTCTTCGGCCTGATGCAGCCCGAGGAGTTGCTCGTCGAGGCCCATCGGCCCATCGGCCATGCGCTGGTCTCCGTGATGCACGACTGCGGGCACGCCGATTCGGCCGCCGCGATCGCGCAGCTAGACGACGACGCCGTCAGACGCCGGGCCATCTCCCTGTCGATGGCGCAGGTGGATGTGGCGGCCCGGCGGGATGCATTGGAGGAGGACGTCGGCAAGCTGCGGAAACACGCGCAGGCGAGGGGTCTGCCCGAGCTGTACGCGGCAACAAGCGCCGCGAAGGCAGCGCAGGCGGGGGCGGCTCGCGACGGCGCCAAGAGCTTCGAGCAGCTCCAGCAGGAGATCGTTGCGGCGCTTGAGGCGGGGGAGTTGTCGCCGGACGACGAGCTGTACCGCGAGTACGAGCGACTGGTGCGCCAGTTTCGCGGCAGCGGGGATGTGGAGCCGTATCTGACGGAGGATGTGAGGCTGCGCCTGGGGAACCGCGGCCCGACGGCAGCCGGGTAACAGGACACTGCGCGGTGTGGTACAACGCTTTGTGGCGACGGAGACGGCGCGGGCGCGGTGTGGAGCGGATGTGTGCGCGTGTCCGCACTGCGGTTTGACGGCATCGGTTTCGAAGGGAGTTGAGACGTTTGGCGGCGCGGAAGGGCAGCGGGATACGGGACAACGATGAGATCCGGCAGCTCCTGGTCCGGGGCAAGCAGCAGGGCAGCCTCAGCTACAAGGAGATCCAGGATAGCCTCGCGGACCGCGAGGACCTCGACACTGCTGCGATCGATGAGATGTACCAGCTCTTTGCAGAGGCGGGCATCAAGGTCGTGGATGCTGAGCACCCCGGGGAGACTGACGCGAAGCAGCCGCCGCCGGATGAAGGCGATGGCTCGCCCAAGCGGCGAGCCACGACCGCTCTGGAGGGCGTCCCGGTGGAGGACTCGGTGCGGATGTATCTCCGGGAGATCGGACGCGTTCCTCTGCTGTCGGCCAAGGACGAGACGGAGTTGGCCAGACGCATCCAGAAAGGCGATGGTGAGGTCGTCTACGACCGCATGACCAACACGCTGAGCTTCAAGCCCACGGAGCGGCTTGAGCCGGAGACGGAGTATCTCGTCGCCATTCGTGGCGGCGAGAACGGCATTCGTGACATCTCCGGTGCTCGGCTGCGCAGCGACTTCAGCTTCTCATTTGCCACGGCGGCGACCAATGCGCCGCTGCGTGTGCAGGACATGGATCCGGCGCCCCAGCAGCGCGGCGTGGACCCATGTGCCGTCCTGTGGATCCGCTTCAGTGACAGCATCGACCTCAACACGGTGACTCCGGCGACAGTGACGGTCCGCCGCCCCGGTGGCGATCCGCTGCCTGCGTCCATAGAGTACGGCGCAGAGCGCAATCAGCTCATGGTGGTCCCGGAGCAGAAGCTGCGGTATCGCAGCACGTATGAGGTCGCCGTCAAGGCTGGCAAGTCTGGGATCAAGACCCTGGACGGGCGCGCGATGCGGCGCGGCGTCAAGTGGGAGTTCGTCACTGTCGGGCGCAAGATGGCGCCGAAGCCGATGTGGACGTCGCCCGAGGATGGCGAGGAGGACGTTCCGGCCGCCGCCCCGCTTGTGGTGGCGTTCGACAAGCAGCTCGACCCGGACACGGCGAACAACGTGTCCGTGATGCTGTCCGACGCCATGGGGCACGTGGTGAGTGGCGTGGTGCACTACGAGATGACGGGCCGGCAGGTCCGCTTCATGCCGGACGCGCAGCTTACGCTGGGCATGAAGTACCGCCTGAAGCTCAAGCGGGGCCGGCAGGGGGTACGCAGCCTCGAGCGCGTGGGCCTCAGACGCGACCTCACTATCAACTTCGTCACCGCCGAGGAGCCGCAGCCAACCGTCACCATCGGCACGCACCCGGCCGATGGGCAGCGTGATGTGGCGCCCGACTGCACCATGAAAGCCACATTCAGCCAGCAGATGGATCCGACGTCCGTCACCACGGAGGCCATCAAGCTCAAGGATGAGGAGGCAATACAGAAACTGGCCGAGGCGAACCTGCGGTTGGTTGTGAGCATCGCAAAGAAATACACGGGTCGCTGCGCCATGTCCTTCCTGGACCTGATCCAGGAGGGCAACATGGGCCTGATGCGCGCGGTGGAGAAGTTCGACTTCCGCAAAGGCTATAAGTTCAGCACGTACGCAACGTGGTGGATCCGGCAGGCCATCACACGAGCCATAGCCGACCAGGGGCGCATCATCCGCATCCCCGTCCATATGGTCGAGACCATCAACCGCCTGGTGAAGACCTCGCGTCGCCTGCTCCAGCAGCTTGGGCGCGAGCCCACGCTCGAGGAAGTCGCCATGGAAATGGATATCCCCCTCGAGCGCGTCTCGGAGATAAAGCGCATCGCCCCTGAGCCCCTCTCCCTCGAAGCGCCGGTGGGCGAGGAGGAGAACAGCCACCTGGGCGACTTCGTCCCGGACGATGAGGTGAAGTCCCCGGTGGACGCCGCCAGCAACCTCGTGCTGCGCGAGCAGCTTGAGCGCGTGCTGGACACCCTCAGCCCCCGGGAGCGCGAGGTGCTCAAGCTTCGCTTCGGCCTTGACGATGGGTACTCAAGGACGCTCGAAGAGGTGGGCCACATCTTTGAGGTCACGCGCGAGCGCATTCGACAGATCGAGGCCAAGGCGCTCAAGAAGCTGCGGCACCCCAGCCGGAGTCGCCGGCTCAAAGACTATCTCGAGTAGCTCTGGACCCTGGCGGGGACGCTCGGGACCGCGCAAGGCGGCGGCCTGCCCGCGGACCGGGCGGCGGCGCAGAGGGCCGGGCATCACAAGGCTGTCTCGTTGCCGCGACGGTGGGCCCATAGCTCAGCGGCAGAGCGACCGGCTCATAACCGGTTGGTCCCTGGTTCGAACCCAGGTGGGCCCACCATTGTCTTTCGTCCGTGGCGCGAGACGGCGACCGGGCGGCGCGTGACACAGCCGGAGCCCTGGACACATGATCGCACTACTTGCCGACATTCTGAAACAGGACCGCGGGGCGGTCCGCAAGCACGCGCTCTTCATCGGCTCGGGCTTCCCGCTGCAGCCGGTTCGGCGGACCACTCAAGAGCTGCTCGGCGAGGCGGCGACGCGATGGGCTGTCGAGCGGGAGCTGCTGGCCTCTGCCGAGGCTGAGGAGGACGCGGCGGGGGGGACTCGGGCGCTTGGTCTGCTCGCGGCCGAGGTGACCGACCACGCGGAGCGCTGCCGCATCGTGCGCAGCCACTTCGAGGAGTGCCGACCATCGGAGGGGCACATCCGCCTGGCCGGCCTCATCCGCGAGCAGTACTTCAGCACCATCTTCACCACGTCCGTGGACGGGCTTCTGGAGCAGACGCTCGAACAGCAGCGGCTGCTGCCCGGGCGCGAGTACATACGCTGCGTCGTGCCCACTACCTCGCCAGAGGAAGTCCGTCTGGCCCTCGACGAGTCATCCCGCGTCGTCATCGTGAAGCTGCTGGGCGATCTGGATGCCAGGACGCTGCCGCTGACGCGTGACGAATGCCTCGAGTACCTGCAGCGCATCGGCGACATAATCGACGAGCAATCGGCCAAGACGTGCATTCTCGCCAACATCGCGCAGCGCGATCGCCCCCTGCTTCGCTTCGTCAGTCCCACGGGCGCCGACATGTTCTGGGTCTCCGAGCACGTGCCTGTTGGCGACCGCGAAGCGTTCGACGACCTCAAGCTCGAGAGTCCCGATAGCCTTGGCTTCCACGAGTACCTTCCGCGGGCCATCAAGCTCCTGGCTGAACGCGGAAGTCGGGAGAACCTCCTGTGTCGGGACATTGGTGGCTTCGACGCCTTCTTTGCCCAGCTGCATACGCGCCTCGTGCGGCGCCGCCACCGGCACCGCAGCACGCAGAAGAAGACCGACATCACGCTCCTGCCCGGGGGCCCGTACCTCTTCCTGGAGCACTTCGACACGAAGCACGCCGATCTGTTCTTCGGGCGCGAGCGCGACATCGACGCGCTCTGCGACATGGTGGAGCGCCATCGTCTCGTGGTGCTGTTCGGTGCCTCGGGGATGGGCAAGACTTCTCTGCTGAAGGCCGGCCTCATGGCCGCAGTGCAGGGCGAGGACGATGAGGAGCGTCCGGAGTTTCTGCCCATATACGTCCGCGGCCTCGACGACCCATCCCAGCGCCTGAAGGCAGCCATCGCCCATGTGGTGGATGAGCAGGGCGTGCAGACCGATCCCCAGCTGCTCGAGGGGCCTCTGACGGGGGTGATCGAGCACGCCGTCGGCGTCGTCCCGAAGCCTATGCTCATCGTCCTGGATCAGTTCGAGGAGCACTTCGTGCACCTCGGTCTGCCGGCCCGTGATTCGTTCCTCGACGAGCTCAGCAACGCCGTGGCCGGCTGCGATCCGTGCGTGCGCTTCGTCATCGGGGTGCGCGAGGACTTTCTCGGCGAGCTCTTCGAGCTGCGGAGCCGAATCCCTGAGGTCTTCGACCACATGTACCGCCTGGGCCGGCTGGGGCGCGAGGAGGCCGAGAGCGCCATCACGAAGCCCGCGGCCCACTTCGGGATCCACGTGGACCCGGCGCTGGCCGAGAGGATCATCGACGAGTTGTACAAGGAGGGCGTTCAGCCGCCCCAGCTCCAGATTGTCTGTGACCGCCTCTACAGCCTCATGGGCGAGGGCCACCGCTTCATGGGCATGAAGCAGTACGAACAGGAGGAAAGCGCCCAGGCCATACTGGACAACTGGATCGAGACCGTCCTCTCGCGGCTCGCCCGGCGGGAGCGCGTGGCCGCGCGCAGCATCCTGAAGCTGCTCATCACTGCCCACGAGACCCGGGCGAGCTTGTCCCTGGAGGAGGTAGCCGCTGACATCGAGGAGGGCGTCGAGGTCGCGGCGCGGATGATTGCCCACCTGGTCGATTTGCGCATGATACGCGAGGTCGAGGAGGTCCCCGGCACCTTCGAGCTTGTCCACGAGTATGTGGCCCACGCGATGCGCGGCTGGATCTCTGAGCGCGAGCTGCGCGTGAAGGATGTCCAGGGGCTGCTCGGGCGCCAGCTGAATAGCTGGCGCAAGTTCGGCATTCTCATGCACCTGGACGAGCTGAACCTGGTGCACGAGTACCGCGACTCGATCTCCGTGTCCCGCGACGAGCTTGCGCTCATCATCCGGAGCGCGGCCGCCGAGAGCTTCCAGCTCGATTACTGGCTTGGGCGCCTCGAGGAGCTCGGCGACCGGCAGTTCCCCGTCTTGCGGGACATGACGCACGACCGCGATGCTGCAGTGCGCGGCGTCGCCGTGCAGGCCCTGGCCGAGCTGGACGATCGCCGGGCGATACCGCTGCTCATTGACGCACTGGACGATGATGCATCGGACGTGCGCGACGCCGCCCACGATGGGCTCAGGGACAATGAGCGCGAGCTCATGGAGGCGCTCACGGACAGCTCGGCCGGGCCGCGCGACGGCGCGGCCCGAGCGCTCGGCCGAATCGGCAGCCGGCGCGGCGCCCGCGAGCTGCTTGAGCGACTGCGCGATGACGACGTCGTGGTGCGCAGTGCCGCAGCCCAGGCGCTGCAGAGCGTGCCCGACGCGCGTCTCACCGGGTCGCTGTTGAAGCTCCTGGACACTCCCCCGGCATCCTGGGCGGCCGCGGAGGTGCTCGCCACGGCCGGCAGCGACGCCGCGGTACTCAGCGCCCTGGGCGATGCTCCCGATGCCGCATCGTCGGCGCAGGCCCACTATGTCGTGGCTCGTGTGCACCTGAGCGCTCGGCGGCTGCAGCAGGCGGCCGCACATCTGGCGCAGGCCGAGGCCGCGTGCGACGACGAGGAGGGTGCGCGCCTCATCGCGGCAGCGCAGGCGGAGCTGGCGAAGGTACAGGAGCGGCAGGGCAGTGCCGTGCCCACGTGGGACATGTTCCACAAGGACCATCGCCGCTCCGGCGCCGCCGCCGAGACCATCGCGCTGCCGCTGGCGGAGGCATGGCGCTATCGCGCCGATGATTTCGTCGCCAGTTCCCCGGCCCTCGTGAACGAGTTGGTCTACATCGGCGCGCGAGACGGTCACGTGCACTGCCTCGAGTTGGCGACGGGAGCGCCCCGATGGCGCTTCGCGACCCAGGATCGCGTCGAGTCGTCGCCCGCTATCGGAGGCAACGTCCTCTACGTGGGCTCGCACGATGGCCATGTGTATGCCATTGACGCACGGAGCGGCGAGAGGATCTGGGCCGAGGATCTGGAGCACCCCGTGCGGGCGTCGTGCAATCTCGCGGACGGTCTCGTCGTGGTGGGCTGTTGGGACGCGGGCCTGTACGGACTGGACGCGCAGAGCGGCCGCCAGAGGTGGCGCTTCAGCGCCAATGCGGAGATATACTCCTCGGCGGCCGTGGCCGGCGGCACAGCCTTCGTCGGCTCGTGGGACGGCCGCTTGTATGCCATTGACTGCGAGGACGGCGGCAAACGCTGGGAGTATCGGACGGACAGCGAGATCTTCTCCTCTCCCGCCATCGCCGAGTTAGACGACATGGTCATCTTTGGCTCCGACGACGGCGGCGTGTACGCCCTCGCGCCGGCGGGCCCCGAGCTCGTATGGCGGCAGCAGACGGAGGGCGCCGTGCGGTCCTCTCCGGCCATCGCTGACGGCGTCGTGTACGTCGGCTCCCTCGACGGCGCCGTGTATGCGCTGCAGCTTGCCGACGGCAAGGTGCGATGGACGTTCACCACGGGCGAGGAGGTCATCTCATCCCCGGCTGTGGCCGGCGACGTCGTCTTCGTTGGCTCCCGCGATGGGACGCTGTACGCCCTGTCCGCCGAGGACGGCGAGTGCCTGTGGCGCGACAGCACGGACTACGGGATAACCTCGTCTCCGGCCGTGTGTGGCGGGCACGTCGTGGTGGGGATGGACTACTACCACGTGTGCGCCTTTCGCACCGCCGAGAACGCGTAGGAGGGCGATCCGCCCCGGGCGACAGGCCATTCGCGAAGGCGCCGCGGGCCCGGGACCGATTGCGGATACGATGTGTGCTCTGGTGGGGACGCAACTGAATGGGGGCCAGGATGGGCGCCCGCCGCCGGCGCGGCTCCAGTGCGTATCGCGCGCGGTGGCCGGCGCGCTTCTCGTGTTCTCCGTCGGGCTTTCCGGATGCCAGTTGGGCGCCGACCTCCGCCGCGCCGTCGCGGCGAGCGAGTACGTCGCCCAGGGCAACGATCTCCTGGGAACCGGGGATCCTCGCGCCATCGCGGCGGCGCGTCTGTGTTTTGACCGGGCACGGGAGCTGAGCCCGGACGACCCGCAGCTTGCCCGGCTCCTGGTGACCCGCTACGTCATCATAGGCGCCCCCCGGGAGGCGGCCCGGATCATTGACGAGGGTCTCGCCGGCAGCGTGGCGCCTGATCTGCGCACCCGGGCGACGGCGTGTGCCCAGGGCGGGCA
>JASFTE010000033.1:0-16069 GCA_050114035.1 Armatimonadota bacterium
CAGCCCGGGATGCGCCGCCACCGGCACCCCCTCGGCGTCAAGGACGGCGCCAATGGCCTCCTGCGGCGATAGCTTGTACCGCTGCACGAATGCCGGCCGATCCCGCTTCAGGAACCGATCGAATGCATCCTGCGGCGTCTTGCACGCGCCCATACTGCACAGCGCCGCGGCGATGTGCGGCCGGGCTATGGCCGCTCCCTTGGCGTGCTCCTGCACCAGCGACATATCCAGCGCCACGCCCACGTCCCGCAGCTTCTTCAGGATGCGCTCGCCGCGGTCCAAGCGCTTCTCTCGGATGCCCGCCAGCACCGACTGCAGTGCCGGCGACGTATGGTCGATGTAGTATCCGAGGATGTGGACGTCTTTCCTGCCAACCTCCGTGTTGATCTCTACCGCCGGTATGACGAGCAGCTCAGTGCCCTCTGCGGCGGCGAGAGCCGCTTCGCATCCCGCTGTGGTGTCATGATCGGCCAGCGCGATCGCCGTCAGGCCCATGGACAGAGCTGCTGCGACGATCTGCTTCGGCGTGTGCGTCCCATCGGAGGCTGTCGAATGGATGTGCAAGTCTACGGCCATGGTCGCTTTCGTCGTGCCGCGAAGAAGTGCTGTTTCCGCCTGATTACTAACCCACCCATATTACCATTATGCGAACGCTTTGTTAACAACGCCGTAACCGATTGTGTTCGGCGCCGCACTCCGGCATGGCGTGCGCGGCCCCCTTTGCGCCTCTGACCTGGAAATGGCCTCGCCAGAGACCAACCTGTTGACACGTCCGCCTCAGGTAAACATAATGGCGTATCGCGACATCACTCCAGGGAGGCGAATAGCGTGAGAAGAGCGGGATCGCAGCGAATCGTGGCCATCAGTGTGGTGTGCGTTTTTGCGCTCGTCGGTGTAGGCGTTCTTCTGGGCGCGCAGAGAGCCACCGGCCAGGAGCAGCCGAGGGCGCCCGTCGATCCAGGGGCCGAGGCAGCCGCCGACCGACCGGCGGACCCGGCCGCGGCCCGAGGCGACGAGCGTCGCCGGGAGTTGCGCGAGCGGGGGGCGGAGCTGCGGCGGCGCTTCGAGCAGCAGCGTGCGCGTCGCTTTGCCGGCGAGACGATGATCCGCCCGGCGCCCGCCATCGCCGTGGCCGACGGCAAGGTGTTCGTCGTGATGGGCGGGGCGCTGTACAAGTTCGATGCCGAGACCCTCGCCCTCGAGGGCCAGCAGCGGATACCCACGCCCCGACCGCCCGGCGAGATGCTCCGCCGCACAGAGCGGGAAGAGGCTGAGGGTGGCCGGCGGCGAGAGGCAGTCGAGCGGCCACGCGCAGAGGGCGAGGCGCGAGACCGGAACTGATGCCGTCACTGCCGGCTGAAGCGCTGCGGCAGCGGCACCGGTGCGGCTGCTGCCTGTGATTGCATCCTATAGTATGACGCCGGACGGCTGTCCGCCGAGGACGAGGAGTCACGGGCAGCCGTCCTTCTACGTCGCGCCGCAGGCGACTGAACGGGAGCATGCTGAGTCATGACGAACAGCGAGATCGCCGCGCTGACTGACAGGCACACTATGAACACCTACGGCCGCGTGCCGGTTGCCTTCGTTCGGGGCGAGGGCTGTCGCGTGTGGGATGCGGACGGCAAGCAGTACCTGGACTTCGTCGCCGGCATCGCCGTCAACGCGCTGGGCTACGCGCATCCGCGTCTGGTCAAGGCAGTCTCCGAGCAGGCCGCCGCCATCACCCACACGTCCAACCTCTACCTCATCGAGCCCCAGGCGCGGCTGGCGGCCCGCCTGTGCGAGCTGTCCTTCGGCGACAAGGCGTTCTTCTGCAACAGCGGCGCGGAGGCCGTCGAGGGCGCCGTGAAGCTCGCCCGCAAATACGGGCACACGGAGCGGGGCGAGGAGTGCCACAAGATCATCACTGCCCACCAGTCGTTCCACGGCCGCACGCTCACGGCCATCACCGCGACGGCGCAGCCCAAGTACCAGAAGCACTTCCACCCCTTGGCTCCCGGCTTTCAGTACGTGCCGTTCAACGACCTCGCGGCGCTCGAGCAGACCGTTGATGACAACACGTGCGCCGTCATGCTCGAGCCGATCCAGGTCGAGGGCGCCGCGGTGCGCGTCGGGCAGGACGAGTACCTGCGCGGCGTGCGCCGGCTGTGCACGGAGCGGGGCGCGCTCCTCATCTACGACGAGGTGCAGACGGGCGCCGGGCGCACGGGGATGTGGTTCGGCTACGAGCACGCGGGCGCCGTGCCGGACGTCATGACCCTCGCCAAGGCCCTCGGCGGCGGCGTGCCCATCGGGGCGCTGGTGGCCTCCGATGCGGCGGCGGTCCTGGAGCCGGGCGAGCATGCCTCGACGTTCGGTGGGAATCACCTGGCCTGCGCGGCCGCCCTTGCGGTCCTGAACACGCTCGAAGAGGACAAGCTGCTCGACAACGCCCAAGAGCGCGGTGGGCAGCTCCTGGACGGCATCGCCGAGCTGCAGAAGAAGCACCCGATCGTTCTCGAGGGACGCGGCAAGGGTCTGCTGCTGGCCATGGAGCTGAAGACGGAGCAGGCGCGGCAACTGCAGGATCTGTGTCTTGAGAAGGGCCTCGTACTCAACGCCCTCAGCGACACGGCCCTGCGCATCGTCCCGCCGCTGATTGTGACGGCCGAGGAGTGCGACGAGGCGTTGGGCATCATCGAGCAGGCGCTTGAGGGCCTGGCCGCGGAGGCATGAGCCCGCCCGCCGGGCTAGCGCGCTGCTTCTTCTTCAGAGGTCCGCGAGAGCTCGCGCCTCAGATCCTCCGGCATGCGCATGCCCGCGCCGGTGATCATACCGGCCCAGCGCTCCACCCCATGTGCCACCTCCTCCCTGTACGACTCGAGGGCACGCTGGTACTCGGCCTGGGAGAGCTTGTCCGCCGACGGCGGATTGAACGTGTCCGCTGCCACCCAGACGGGCATCTCCTTCTCCAGGCGGCTCAGGGCCTCATCCGTGAGCGGCGCCTTGAGGCCGGGGAACAGCGCCTCCTCGCGCCGGTGCGTCACCTGTGCTTCCAGGCTCCGCATGAGCTCCTCTATGGTTTGCTCCCCCAGGATGCTCCCCACGCGCCCCTGCAGCTCCGACCGAACGAGGCCCAGCACCCCGGTGATCTGGCGGTCCAACAGAGCCTTCTGCTCCGGCGTAAGCGGCTCCCGCTCGAGGAAGTCCCTGATCCACCATTTGAGAGATACGCAGGACCGGCGGACCGCCCGCGCGTCAACCTCCTCGTTCGCCCACCCACCGGCGAGCATCCACGGGAAGCTCGCCTTGAAGTCGGCGATCTGCTGTGGCGTCAGCGGCCTCTTGAGGCCGGAGCGAATAACCGTGTCGCTGATGGCGCCCCCGGCCTGCTGGATCTGGAGCTCCGTCCACTTGGTGAGGTGCTGCCTCAGGGTTGCGTCGGCGCACTGAAGCAGCGGGGCCGCCTGGATGATGGCTGCTGCCTCCGGCCCGGCCAGCTTTGCCATGTCCTCGGGCGTGATTCCGGGGCGCGCCTCGCGCAGGCGTCGGACGAGGTCGTCCGGCATGCGGGGCCATCCGGCGCCGGCGATGGTGCGCACGCCGATCCTGCAGACCAAGTCGAGGCCGGAGTCCAGGAAGCGGGTGCGCCGAAGGGAGTCGGCGGGCCCCGGCAGGAACCTCCGGAGCTCCTGCTCCGCGGCGGCAAGCGCCTCCTCGCTGATAGGCTGCTTCAGACCGGGAAAGAGCACGTCTCGGCGTCGCTCATCCACTCCGCGCTCGATTCGCGCAGTGAGTTCGTCTACGCCTCCCTGGCCGATGGCAGGCGCTGCATACTCCTCCAGTTGCGCACGCGCCTCTGCGATGAGGCGTGCGATCTGGCTGTCCAGCACGGCCCTCTGTCGCCGGGTGAGCGGCTGGTGCTCGAGGAAGCACCTGACATACCATGCGGTGTAGATCGCATACTCGGCCACCTGATAGTCGCGCACCGAGTTGTCAGCCTCCTCTGCCAGCATGCGCGCGAGGCTCGCCTTCAGGAGCGCCATCTGCTCGGAGGACAGTGGCTTCCTGGCGGCCGATAGAATCGTCTGCCTCAGCTCTTCCACGTACTGCGCGATCTGAGCCTGCGTCCACTTGGTGAAGTGCTCCGTCATTGCGGCACTGATGAACTCGGTGAGTTCGGTCGCCTCCTCGTCGAGCGTCGCCTGCGGTTGCCGCGCCTGGACGCGGAACGCGCCCGCTGCCGCTATGGCGCAAATGGCACAGGCTGCCAGGAGCACCTTGACGCGCGCCGGTAGCCGCAGTGTCGGCAGGCTGCTTTCGGTCAAGATGCGCTTCACGCGCCCCACGAGGGCCTTGCCTCGATAGGCGCAGGCCACGCTCCCCACTGATGCGGCCGCCTCCGCCCACTGTACCAGCGTGTTGGCATACTCTCTCCGACGACGCGTGACAGCTATGGCCCAGTCGTCGCAGGCCTCCTCGGCCGTAGTGCGCAGCTCCCGCGCGATGAGCCATGCCAGCGGGTGCCACCAGCACAGAGCTCGCGTCAGTCGCGCGGCGCTCTGCACGGGCACATCGCGACGCTGGACATGGGCCAGCTCGTGCACAATGACCGGGTCATAGCTGGCGTCGCCCGTCGAGAACTGAGTCGGCAGCAGCACGACGGGTGCGCGCCAGCCGACAACGGTCGGCACGGCGACGCTGGCCGACTGGGCGAAGGCGGGCAGCTTCCTCAGTGCCATCTCAGCCGCGCACGCGGCGACCTGCTCTGCAAGAAGCGGGTCGTCTGCCGTGCGGCTGCGCCGCAGTAGCCTGCGTGCAGCATACGTGCTCCGGAGCAGATACAGCGCGCCAACTGCCGCGCCAGCCGCCCACAGCAGAAACAGCAGTGTGCTCGGCTCGACGCGTTGCGCGGTCGTTGACCGCTCGAGCCGCGGGGTGGACGATGTTGCGCCTGCCGGTGTGGGGAGGGGCGCAGCCGGCGGAGGAGCACCCCGCGATCCCGCTCGTTCCGTCGGGTGGCTGGCTTCCAGTGCGGGCAGCACTGGTACAGCCACGGTGCAATGTTCCAGTCCGAACCTGTTGATTGCGAGCAAGATGGCCGGCACAAGCCAGAAGCCCGCCAATGCAATGCGCCAGAGCGTGTGCCGCAACGCTGCCGTGCTGCGTCGGGCGAAAGCGCTCGCGAGCCACGCTGCCAGTGTGAATCCCGTCGTTGCTACCACTGCGTCCAAGACAACCTCACGAATCATCCCCCTCCACCTCCCACTTGGCGATCAACTCCTTGAGCTCTTGCACTTCCTCTGGCGTCACGCGATCCACATCGAGGAGAGTCGCCACCATGTCGCGCGGGGAACCATCGAACACGCGGTCAAGCACTTCCTGCAGCAGGCCGCGCCTGACCTCCGACGAACTCGACGTGGGCCGGAATATGTACTGGCGCTCCGTGGTGCGATGCTCTGCCAGCCCCCTCTTCTCGAGGCTGCGGAGCACCGTGAGGACGGTTGTGTATCGCGGGCGCTCAGGTTCAGGGAACTCACCCAGCACGTCGTAGACTGTCCCCTCCCCCAGTCGGCAAAGGACGTCCAGCACCTGCAGTTGCAGCTCCCCGAGCTGCGTGATCCGATCACGCCGCACTCGTTTTGGCATCGGCTGCTCCCTGTGAGCCATAGTACTATAGTCATAGTATTATAGGTCAATGACCCATCCGTGTCAACCCCCGACGGCAACGACAACGATGTCCCCATAGCGAAAACGACAACGCCAGACGCCACTACGACCAACTCAGCACCTCTGAGATTTCTTATGACAAAACCCCTCTGAGTTGACCGGGCCAAAGTGCCCCGGATCGCCTCCGTTTACGGCGCAATGCCCGCCAAAAAACCGCCGCACAGCCCGTACAAGCACTGTTTTCGCCTTTTCTATGACACCCCCCCATTTAGTTGACCATATATAATGGAGGGGGACAAGAACCGGACACTTCCAGATCGCCCCCTGTAGCGGCGCAGCATCCCGGCCCGCGAGCCTCCGCGCCACGAGACGATACGGAGGACACAGAGAATGCACACTCACACCCAATTGTACGCAACCTCCACACCTCACACACCTCACTCCCCACATTGCCCGCACAGCCCTCCAGAGCGCCAAAGTGAGGTGTGTGAGGTGTGTGAGGGCAATAATGCACAACAGTTCAGCGAGTCATTAGATAGCATATAGACTAACACGGATAGTAGATATCAGTTCCTCGCGATCCATCACTCCTGCCCCGGCGGGCGGTGAGCCACGCCCCCAGGGGATGCGGAGCCACTGGCCCTCCGGACGCCTACCAGCCCGTCCCCGGCATGCCCAGCCAATGCCGCAGCGCCGGCCACTGAGCAGCGGAGAGCAGGACCACGAGCACGAACAGGCCGAACGAATAGGCCACGAACGCCGGGCGCTCTGTAACGCGCTCCGGCTCCTGGACTATGCTGTCTGGCTCCGCGGCGAGGTGCAGGAACCATCCCACGAAGATGCAGCCGAAGGGCAGGGCCAGGAGCCACTCGGGGTGGCACTTCAGTGCGAGCACGACGGCCAGGCACATGAAGGCGCTGATGTAGGTCACCATCATCAGCAGCAGCCTTCTCTCCGAGTACCAGTGGAAGGACCGCCGATAGGCCTTGGCCTGCTCCGGGCGAAGGGCGCGGAGCTCCGCGAACCGCTTCGCCGTCATCAGGAAGGCGCCCAGGCTCCAGAAGGCGATGACCATCGCCATCGGCGGCATGGCCGCGTGGGCGCTGGCCGCGTACCATCCCAACATGAGCCGAATCGGGTTGTTGGCCGACTCCGTGATGCCGTCGAGCACGGCGACCTCCTTGAACCGCAGAGGCCTTACGTTGTACGCCACAGCCGCCAGCCAGAAGACCGCCGTCCAGAAGGAGAAGCCTGCCCCCAATGCCACGTGCCCGATCCCTGCCGCCACCAGCGGCAGCAACACCATGCCCACGCCCAGGGGCCAGCGTTTCGCCCTGCCGGAGGCCACGGGACGATGCCTCTTCTTCGGATGCGCACGGTCCATCGGGGCGTCGATTAGCTCGTTCAGGATGTAGTTCCCGGACGCCGTCAGGCAGGCCAGCGCTAGGCCCAGGATGCCCCGATACACCAGGGCGGCCGATAGGGGTACGCCCTCCATGGGGATGCACAGGAAGAAGCCCACCAGCATGAACAGATTCTTGAACCAGTGGTCGGGCCTCGCTACCTGCACATAGTCCTTCCATGCACTGTGCCGCGACTGCACGTTCTCGCTCCTGCGCGGTGACCGCCATGTTCGGGTCCGCCGGTGGCGGACGCCGCCTCATGTCCCCGTGATCGGTGTCCAGAATGTCATGTCCGGCGCGTGGGTCGGGTTCAGATACGTGACGAGCTGCCACATGCACACGGCATTGAGCAGCCCGAAGAACGCCAGCACCAGCACGGCGCCCAGCAGCCGGAAGCGCCGTGGCGCCGCGGCACGCCATCCTGCCCCAAGGAACGCCGCAAGGCCTCCGACTGCGAACAGAGCGTACCGCCCTCCCTGGTGCGCGCCGAAGTGGACGTACATGGAGACGTAGATGATCAGTGCGCACACGAAGACGAAGGGCAACAGCATCGCGCTGAAGTGCCGAGCCTGGCGGGCGGCCGGGACGAGCACTCTCCGGCGGAGCCTGAGCGCGATCACCACCCAGCCGAGGGCGGCCAGGCCGAGCAGGGCGCCCAGAACGCCGTACAGAAGGCTGCTGAGTGACTCAGGGAACCATCCCACCTGCGCCCAGATGCTGCGGAAGATGCCCACGAGCGCAAGCCCGACCATCTCGTGAACGCCCCCCGCCCTCCACAGCTCGAAGAACGAGATGCCCGCCGGTATGAGCGTGTATCCGCCGGGGACCGGCGTGAACCGGCCGTAGAGCACGATGTTCCGCGCGTACCATGGGCCGCTCACGAGGAGCGCCACGCCCGCGGAGAGGCCGAGAGAGCGCCAGAATCTCGGGTCCCGCAGGAACCCCCTGCCGTGGTCCCATGCCATGATGACCAGCAGCACCGGCGGCAGGCAGAGCAGCAGTTGGCCCTTCATCAGGGCGCCGGCGCCTACAAGCGCGCCCGCCACGAGGGCAGCGCGCGGCCGCCACCCATCGCGAGGCCTGCTGACGAGGAAGTACACGAACAGCGCCCCGACGAGGTTGGCCCCGTTGTCGTTGTTGATCAGCGAGTGGTCCATGAGGAAGTGGGGCCACAGCGCGACGAGAGCCGGTATGAACAGGGCCAGGGAGGGGCGCCGCAGGAAGACCCGGCGACATGTGGCCCAGATCAGAGCAAGCGTGACCGCGCCGAAGGCCGTTGAGATGAGCCGGAACACCCGCTGCGCCAGCCACGGCCCGCCCAGGGCCTTCGCCGGGACATAGAAGAGCGCCAGGACGGAGTAGTAGAGGGGGGGATGCAGCACGATGGCGCCGCCGAGCTCCCCCCCAGCCGGGAGCGTGCGAGGGAGCTTGCGCTGCTCCACCAGGAGCGGGACGTAGTTGTAGTGCCGCGGTTCATCCGGGCCGAAACCCAGCGGTATGATCGCATTGTAGGCCAGCGACAGGGCTACGAAAACCAGCACGATGAAAGAGAAGTGCCAGCGCTCTGAGTTGTCGGAGTCAGTCGGATTCGGCCGCATGTGGGCCATCACGTCCGCGATCGCAGACTGTGCCTCGCTTGTGCACCCTTCGCCTCGCGCGATCGTCCTCTCCTGCTTCGCCCGGGCGTCTATCGGCTCCTCGTGGACAGACCGATGCCGACGAGCACAAGGGCGGCGCCGGCGAGGAAGCCCGCCGTGATGACCTCGCCGAAGAGCAGGCAGCCGAGCATCGTGCCCGCCACGGGCGCGATGTACTGCAGGGGGCCAATGACACTGGCGTCAACATGCCGCAGGCCGTAGCTCCAGAACAGGAACGCGGCCGCCGTCGGCAGCAGTCCCAGGTAGATGAGCACTGCCCATTCGGCCACCGAGGGTTGCAGGCGCGCCCGCGTCGCGATGGCTGCCACCAGCAGCATTACGCTGCCAAGCGCCGTGGCGGCAGTCACCGCGTGGTGCGGCTCGTAGCGGGCTCGCAGCGACCGGCCGAGCACCGTGTAGATGGCCCACACGAGCCCGGCACCCAGGCCGCAGAGATCGCCCGCCAGATGCGCGCCCTCGTCGGGCTCCTGCGCCGGGCCCCCGTGTGCCCCCCACAGCACGATGACCACGCAGCCGGCGAGGCCCAGCGCCGTGCCGCCGGCGCGTCCGGGCGTGATCCGTTCGCCGATCAGCATCGCCAGCGCGCATATGAAGATGGGGTTCGAGTTCAGGAGAAGCGTGGTGTTTACTACCGTCGTAAGCTCAGCCGCCGTGAACACGAGGAAACCAAGGCCGAACACCCCGGTCGCCCCAAGGGCGGCGAACATTGCCCAGTCGGCCGGGCCGGCACGAATCGCGGTGCGTCGGTCGCGGGCGACGCCGTATGCGCAGAGGGCGCCCGCCGCCACGACGAAGCGAACGAGAGCCGTCGCCAGGGGATGGACGTGGCCGGAGAGAGACAGCAGCTTGCCCGCCGGCGGGACGGTGCCCCAGAGCAGACAGGCGATCGCCGCCAGCCACAGCCCACGACGCGCGGCGCTGCCGGGACGGCGGTCGTGCCCGCTGCCCTCGCCACCCATCACGGCTCCCTGGCGCGCCGGGGGGCCAGCCTGGCCAGATCGACGATCTGTGCCGCGGGGATACCGGCGAGCTCCACCAGGTTCATGGCCCATCGCAGATTGCCCACGGCGCCGCACGAGTGCGCGTCACTGCCCAGGACGAACTTGACGCCCTCTTCCGCAAACAGGGCCGCCAGCTCGGCGTAGTCGTGGGTGAAGCGCCCCACCGGCACGTCGGGGAACCACCAGTGCATCTGGTTCATCAGCTCGAATGCCGTATCCGTCTGGACGAACGCGCGGGCGATGCTCTGTAGGCTGGTCCGGGGCAGGTCGGTAATCTGCACCTGGAGGGGAAGGCGGCCAAGGTTGAACGGGTGGGCAATGACGTGCACGAGCGGGCTCTGGCAGGCGTTGCTCATGCACGTCACGACGTTGTCCAGCAGCCGCGCCTTGGTGGTCGGCGTGTCCGTGCCGATGCCCACCGTACGGGCGCCCACGTCGGCCAGCACGATGTCGAGCCGCGCCGCCTCCTCGGGGCCGATGGATACCTCGCCGTCGGTGTTGACGATGACGGACTCCACGCCCGCCAGGACGCGCACGCCGTACCGCTGCCGAGCCGCTCTGATGCCGGCCAGCATGCGATCGAACCACTCGCCGGGCTCGTGGAAGTGGTCCGTAATGGCCACGCACGCGAGGCCCACCGCTTCGGCGGCCCGTACGTTCTCCATCACCGTGTTGCGGCCGTCGGAGAAGGACGTGTGCGTGTGCGCGTCGTAACCGCTGCGCTCGGGCATCCGCGTGCCGCCTCTTCGGGTCATTGACGACCGTTGGCGCGGGACATCGTGCGTCTCCGACGTGCTCTGCTTCGCCGTTGGGGGGGCCCGTCCCTCCGCGTGGCGGCGCCGCCCGTCTGCGGGCCGGCGGGTTCCTCGGGCGTGGGCGTAGAACGTTGACACCGCCCGGGGCACCGGGTAGACTGCTTGAGCAGGAAGCACCCGGAGCAATCGACGCGGAGCACGAGCATGTCGGACAGCGGGTCCTCCGCGACCACCAGGCACAGGTGGCCCGGAATGCAGACAGACGATCTCCGGCCGCCGTCGTTCCGGAAGGGGCGGAACGCCATCGCCGGCGTTCCGTCGCGGGCTGCCGATGGGCGGCTGTGGATCCTGCGCGGGTCGGCCACGAGCACCGGGCTGACGGCGATGGCGGTGGCGACCGCGGCCATGCCGACGCTCCTGGGGTTGGCGATGGCCGATCACCGGCCCGCCATGCTGATGTGCTTCGGGGCCGCCGCCGCCATTCTCCTCTGTATGGCGATGGCGCACCTGCGCGGGTGGGACGACTTCCTCGTGGCCGACAGCACCCGGCGCGTTGTCATCACCACCCGAATGCGACGCGCCTTGCCGTTGTGGCTCGTCCAGTACGAGCCGGGTTGGAGTTGCCGCGTGGAGCTGGTGCGTCGCGTCAAGCCCGTGCCGACGTACTACCGGCACTATCGGCTGAAACCGGGCGACATCGTCGAGCACCCCCACGGGCCGGCGACGGTCAACGAGGTGCTGCACGAGGTGCGGCTGGTCGGACGGGGATGCAGGGCCGAGCGGCTCGTGCCGGGCGGCGAGCCGCCGGGCAGCAGGCGCACCCGTGGGGACGCCGTACCGCCGCTGATCAGCATGCGGTATGCACGGCCGGGGCAGGTGGAGCAGCTCCGCGAGCTGACCACGCGGCTGGCGAGCTTCCTGGGGATCGTGTTCACGGATCGGTCTGATGAGCAGAGCGAGTTCGAGCGTGGACTGCCGGAGGACTCCCCGGGCATAGAGCACGTGGCGATGCCGATGCCCGGCGAGAACGCGGCGAGGTGGGCGGGGGCGCGAAAGCGGCTGGCCTCCCCCGATTGACGGAGTGCGGCCCGCAGTTGCATGCGGGCCGCACGGGACTCAAGCCATCGGGTGCCCCGACTACACTATGGGCGCGTGAAGCGCTGCTCGCGCTCAGGGCCGACGGAGATTATCTTGAATGGCACGCCGACGAGCTCCTCGAGGCGCTGCACGTACGACTGTGCCGCCGCGGGAAGGTCCTCGAAGGCGCGGACATCGCTCGTGGGAGACTGCCACCCGGGGTGCTCCTCGAGCACCGGCTCACAGCGCTCCAGCAGCCTCGCGTCGCACTCCACGTAACGCACGGGCCGCCCGTCGAGCCGGTAGCCGCTCGACACCTGGATGCTCTCCAGCCCGTCCAGCACATCGAGCCGCGTGAGCGCCAGCTCGGTGGCCCCGTTCAGGGCGCCGGTGAAGCGCACGACCTCGGCGTCGAACCACCCGCACCGGCGCGGGCGACCGGTCGTCGCGCCGTATTCCTGCCCGGCCTCGCGCAGGCCGTCGCCCTCCTCGCCGTGCAGCTCGGTGGGCATCGGGCCATTGCCCACGCGCGTGCTGTAGGCCTTGACGACGCAGATGATGCGATCGATCTTGTTCGGCGGGATCCCGGCGCCGATGGCCGCGGCGCCCGCCAGCGGCGATGCCGCCGTGCAGAACGGATACGCGGACCAGTCCGTGTCGAGCATGGCCCCCTGCGCCCCCTCGAGCAGGATCTGCCTGCCTGCGCCGATGGCCCCGTGGATGATGTCGAACGGCTCGCAGACGAAAGGCGCCACGGCCGCGTAGAGCTCGCGGTACGTGGCAAGTACCTCGTCGGCGTCGAGCGCTTCGCCGCCGAGCGCCTCGATGAGCTTGTTCTTCAGCAGTAGCTGCGTGTCGAGCTTGTCCCGAAAGATCTGTTCGTCGGCCATGTCGGCCAGGCGGATGCCGTTATAGCTCACCTTGTCGGCAAATGAGGGGCCGATGCCGCGCAGGGTCGTGCCGATGCTCCTGGGCCCCTTGGCTTCCTCGAAGAGACCATCGAGCAGCTTGTGGTACGGCATGACGACGTGGCAGCGGGGGGATATCAGGAATCGGTTCTCCAGGTCCACGCCGGCGGACGTGACGTCCCTGAGCTCCTCCTGCAGGGCCTCCAGGTCCAGCATCACCCCGTTGGCGATCACCACGGTGGCGCGCGGGTTGAAGATGCCGCACGGCATCAGGTGCATCTTGAAGGTGCCGAGGTCATTGACGACGGTATGCCCGGCATTGGCGCCGCCGTTGAACCGGATGATGAAGTCAGACTCCTGGCCGAGAAGGTCCACGACGCGGCCCTTGCCCTCGTCTCCCCACTGGCCGCCAACAACAGCCGTCACTGGCACGCGGGATCGCCTCCTTCGAAGGGGTAGTACCGTCCGAAGCCGCGCCATTATTGCGATCCGTGAAGGGGATGTCAATACATCTGTCCAATAAAGAACAGAGGTTCAGGTTCGCCAGTCCACAGCACAGTTGTGGCTGGCATCGGCCCCCCGGCGGGGCATGGAGGCAATGAGGCGACGGCGATGCGACGAGCGACGAAGAACCGAGACAAGCTGATGCTGCGCGCCGCCAGGCTGTACCACGAAGAGGGGCTGTCGCAGGAGCAGATCGCCCGGCGGCTGTTCATGTCGCGACCGGAGGTGAGCCGTCTCCTGTCCAAGGCCAAGGAGGCGGGCGTTGTGCGAATCACCGTCGTGCCGCCTACCCCGCAGGAGTACCTGGAGGAGCTGCGGCGGCAGGTGCGAGAGCGGTTCGAGCTGCGCGACGTGATCCTGGCGCCGGGACGGGAGGAGATCCCGGACCAGGAGACGCTGCACTCGCTGCTGCACCTCATCGCGGCGGCCGCGGCCCGGTATCTTGACGAGACGCTGTCGGACGACGATGTGCTTTCCGTCGCCTGGGGCTACAACACGCGCAACGTGATGCGGCACTTGCAGCCCTCTAAGATCCTCCCGTCCCTCACCGTCGTGCCCATGCTCGGATGTCTGAGCCACCGCATGGACCTGTTCGACTCCAACGGGCTCGCCCGGGACTTCGCCATGGCCTACGGCGGGCAGCACCTGGGGCTGCCGGCGCCGGCCATCGTGCGCACCCGGCGGCAGCAGAAGCTGGCGGCGGAGCTGCCGCTCGTGCGCGAGACGCTCGAGGCGCTGCGCCGCGCCACGGTGGCCATCACGAGCATGGCGCCGGCGAGTCGCAATACGACGGCGGTGCGCGAGGGCTTCATCCGGGCCGAGGAGCTAACCCGGCTCGTGGAGGCGGGGGCGGTGGGGGAGATGTGCGGCTGGTACTTCGATGAGCGCGGGCGCGGCGTGTCGCACAAGGGCGTGGCATCCTACCCCATCGGGATGGAGTTGCGCGCGCTGCGCGAGATGGTGGTGAAGCGAGAGGGCTGCCGCGTGATCGGGATCGCCGGCGCCGACCCGGAGCGCTATCCGCCCATCCTCGCGGCGCTGCGCGGGCGGCTCATCAACGTGCTGGCCACGGACCACATCACGGCGACGAGGCTGCTGGCGATGTAACGGGTTCCCCACAGATCTCGGCCACCAGGCGTGCGTTCATCTCCACCTGGTTGATGTGCTCCTGGTACATCCCGACGATGACGGCGTCGGTGGGCTTGATGCTGGCGAAGGCGTACTGGAAGGCCTCCCGCACCTGCTCCGGCGAGCCGCAGTTGCGGCCGGCGGCGAGGATCTTGAAGCCGAAGCAGGGCTTGCGCGTCTGCTGAATGGTCCGGACCATGCGCTCCCGGTCGGCGTCCTCGAAGTGCTCGTCGTGGCGGCGGCCCGCGACCAGGGGGAGCTCGCGCCTCCTGTCGCTGAGCCGGTAGAAGCAGGCAAGGTAGAAGTCCAGGTCCCACTCGTGCTCGTCGGCGTACTCGATGACCTCGAACAGGTGCGTGCCGACGCCGACGAGTAGGCCCTGCTCGCGCATCACCTTGAGCAGATCCTGCACCTCGTCGATGCGCCCGTCGAACCAGAGCTGGTCGGTGCGGGTGCCGTGGTGGTAGGCCCCGATGGCGCCGGCGGCGGCGATCTGTCGGACGTTGGCCGGTTGCTCCCGCAGCTCCGAGGCGGTCTGGGCGATCCACTGCATCGTTCCGCCCTCGTTACGGTACTCGTTGATCATACGCATGATGTGGCGGTCGCCGCGCGACTGCATGGTGTTGAGCCCGCAGCGCTCGCACTCAAACAGCGCGCGCTTCATGTTCTCGTTGCTGTAGTAGTCGATGAACGCCCTGTCGAGCTCGGGCGAGTAGTGCGAGCCGCCGCTGAAGGGGTTGCCGCCGATGACGAGTCGGGTGATGTCGTGGTCGCCGATACGGATGGTGGGGAGCATGTGGTGGGTTCCTCCGAGGGCGGCGGATTCACCTGCCTACAGCACTACACGGCTAGCTCTGCCATTCCTCCACGTCTCCGGAGCCGGATGTCTCCGGCAGGGAATCGCCCTTCGGCGTACGCGGCGTCCGGCGTCGTTTGCTTCGGCGGCGCTTGCTGCGCCGTCGGCGCCGTCGTTCGCGCATGGGGCTCAGGGCGAACAGCAGCGCGCCCAGGCTGCACAGGACCACCGCATCCACGAGGTATCCCCTGATGGGCAGCTCGAGGCCGGCTCCCACAATCAGGGCCACAGTGCCCGCAAACAGGAGCCCCGTGGCGCCCAGGTTGACGAACTGAGCGTGGGTGTGCGGCTGCCGGGCGATGATCAGGAAGTACAATCCGGCAAATGCGTACGTGGCGCACGCTATGCGCAGGCCGTACTGGATGATCTCATCGTCCGGCGGATCCACCGTGTACTGGACCAGCATCCACCTGTTCAGCCACGGCCAGGGGCCGACCACTCCAATGAAGGCAATACCGCACACCCCCGCCGCGATGTATAGGACGGCCTTTACGCCCGTATATCCTCTGTCCATTAGGCTGGCATCACTCCGTGCTCCCGCCGAGGCAATGGCGCCCGGGGAAGACAAGGGGTGGCAGGCCCCGCCCCGGGCTGCTGCGTCGCCGCTGCGCAGCGGCGCTGTGCGATCAGCTTCCCTTCCGCTCCTCCACCTGCCCTCCGAACTCCTTGGGCGGGATCTCCTCCGCGAGCGCTTCTTCGTCCTCCCGCGAGTAGTGGCCGTACCGCCGCCGTCTCCACTTGCGCCCGTAACTCCACACGAACACGAGGAGCCCCAGCCCACAGTATGGCGCCGTCGATGTAGTGCCCCGGGGGTGCGAACCCCGCCAGGCTGCCGACAACGAGGGCGACGAGGCCGGCGCTGACGAGGCCAACGATGCCGAGACGCACGAACTTGTCGTAGTGCCTCGGCCGCCTGGCGATCATGAGGAAGTACGCGCCGGCGACCGCGAACACGGCACACGCGATCCTCAGGCAGTACCGTAAGATCGGCCACAGCGTCGAGTCCTCAACCTCCACAACCTCCACGCCGTAACGGAGAAGCAGCCAGCGCTTGAGCCAGGGCTCCGGTGCGACAACGCCGATGGCGCAGAGGGCACACAGCCCGCCGACAACGTAGAGGGCGACTCGCA
>JASFTE010000034.1:0-15765 GCA_050114035.1 Armatimonadota bacterium
TGACCGTTCCGCCGCGCAGGCAGATGTCCTCCAGACTCCCGTGCGTGCACGGCTTCTCGTACTCCAGGCCTGTCCAGTTGATGCAGTTCTCCGTCTCGACCTGCTGGGAGATGATCGACTTCATCTTCCCGGCGCCGAACATGCGGATGGCGTTGCGCAGGAAGGGCTTGCCCTCGACCTCGACGGGCACGATCTCGATGGCCCTGCGGATCCTGTACTCGCCGGTGGGCACGTGGATCGGCTGCCGCGTCTCCCGCGCCCGCGCGATGGCCGCCTGGAAGGCGGGTTGCCAGTCCTCGGTCTCCTCGCCCCGGTCCGTGACCAGGTCTCTGAATGAGGTCACGTCCACCACGTCGGTGAGCGGCTGAGCGGGGCAGGCGAGCGTGGCTGTCAGTATCGCGCCGACGATCATCAGGATCGGCCTCGCGTGTCGCATGGTGGTGCCTCCGGGCCTAAAGACCGTGTCAGGCAAGCCTGCTGCGGACCAGACCTGTTTGATCGAAAGGCAAGAAACTGGTAATATCATACTATGTTTATCGCGTCATCATCAACTATCGAGGCAGGCATATTTGATGTTGAGTGGAGATATGCTGGATAGAATAGCGTGTGTCTCGCTCCCTGGTCAACAGGGGAGCGACCATTGAAACTGGCCAGCTTCTTCTCAAGACATCCGGTCTTTACCGTGCGGGAGCTGGACGGATTCCTTGCACAGCGCGGAACCGGCAACCGGCGGACGCGTGACCGCCTGTTGGCGTACCATCAGGAACAGCGGCACATCCTGCGCGTTCGTCGCGGGCTGTACGCGGTCGTGCCTCCAGGGGGACACCCCGACACTTGCCCCGTCGATCCCTACCTGCTGGCCGCGAGAATGACCGACGACGCCGTGCTGGGGTACCACACGGCTCTGGAGTTCCACGGCAGAGCCCACTCGGCCTTCGAACGCCTCTTCTACCTGAGTGCGCGGAGGTCCCTTCCCGCGGTCTTCCGTTCGTGCCAGTACCGCTGCGTGCTCTTCGCCAAGGCGCTTCGGGACAGGGGGCAGGAGAACTTCGGCGTGGCACTGGTCGAGAGGGCCGGGATCCATGTGCGCGTGACCAGCCTCGAACGGACGCTGGTGGATGTCTTGGATCGCCCCGACCTCGGGGGCGGGTGGGAGGAGGTCTGGCGGTCGTTGGAGTCCGTCGAGTTCTTCGACCCGGACGTCGTGGTCCGGTACGCCGTGCTCCTCGGGAACGCAACGACAGCGGCCAAGGTGGGGTTCTTCCTGGATCAACACCGGGAGGCTCTGATGCTGGATGACGCTCACCTGGAGCCGTTGCGCGAGCGCCTCCCGCGGTCCCGCCATTACCTCACCCGCAGCACCGGCAGACCGGGACGGCTGGTGGCCGAATGGAACCTGATCGTGCCGGTCGAGCTCCTCGAACGGAGCTGGGCGGTGGTGACATGACGATCTCGAGGGAGAAGCTGCTCGCGGAGGCCGAGGCCACCGGGTTCCGGATCGAGACGCTCGAGAAGGCCATCCATCTGCTCAATCTCCTGGAACGCTTCCAGACCCATCCGTTCCTCAAAGGGCGACTGGGGCTCAAGGGTGGCACGGCCCTGAACCTGTTCGTGTTCGACCTGCCGCGCTTGTCGGTCGATCTGGGCCTGAACTACATCGGGGCGGTCCGTCGGGACGCGATGCTCGCGGAGCGACCGAAGGTGGAGAGGGCGATCCGGGCGGTCTGCAGCCGAGAGGGCTTCTCGGTACGCCGCGCGCCGGAGGACCATGCGGGCGGCAAGTGGTGGCTGCGGCACGAGACCGCCGTCGGCCAGGAAGGCAACCTGGAAGTGGACCTGAACTACATGCATCGCCTGCCCCTGTGGGCGGTTATGCCCCGAAACTCCCGCCAGCTCGGCTCCTACAGGGCCATGAGGATTCCGGTACTGGACATCCACGAGCTGGCGGCGGGCAAGCTCGCGGCCCTTCTCTCTCGTCGCCAGGCACGCGATGTCTTTGACGTCCACCAGGTTCTGACGCGGGGCCGCTTCGATCATGAACTGCTCAGGATAACGTTCGTGGCGTACGGGGCAATGAACCGCAGGGACTGGCGAACCGTCTCCGTTGACGACGTGGAATTCGACGGGCGCGAACTCGAGAACCGCCTGGTCCCGTTGCTCCGGGGCCAGCCGGAGGGCGCCACGGCGCGGACGCCCGGGTTCGGAGAGCGTCTGGTCGGGGAATGCCTCCGGGCGCTTGACATCGTGCTGCCTCTGTCGGAGCCCGAACGGGAGTTCCTGGATTGCCTGCTGGAGCGCGGGGAGATCGCCCCCTGGCTGCTCACGCGGGACCAGGCGCTCGCGGAGCGGATCAGCCGTCAGCCGCTCCTTCACTGGAAGGCGCTCAACATGCGCCGGCACAAGGGCCTATAGAGCAGGCTATCCCTGCCACCCGGATTGGCGCGGCGCTCGTGCGCCACACACGTCGCTACCCCGGTCGCAGTTCCTCCCGCTCCGCATCGTACGCGTACCGCCTGCCGGTGCGCCACGAGAGGTCGGAGATGATCGCGGCGACCGAGTGCGCATATCCCGCCCGCACGGGTGCGTTGGGCGCCTCGCGGCTGCGGATGCACTCCAGCCAGTTCTTCATGTGGTCCTCGCTGGGGCGCGCCTCCGGGCGCACGTCCTCCTGGAGCTTGTCGCTCCCGCCCCCCTCACCGCGGGCCGTCATGCTCTTCATGTCGAAGGTGCCGGCCGTGCCGTAGAGCACGTAGTTGGCGAGGCAGAACGAGTTGCCGAGCTTCGTGGAGTAGTTCAGCAGCCAGCCCTTCGGGTACTCGAGCAGGCAGTCGATGGTGTCGGCGTGCTCCCGGTTCTCCCAGACGTACACGCCCCCGTGCGCGACGCCGCTCGTGGGCAGTGGGTCGTCCATGAACCAGACGGCGGCGTCGATGGCGTGACTGCCCAGCAGCCCGGGCGTGCCGTTGCTGTAGTCCTTGTACAGGTGCCAGCGCCGGAACCGCCGCGGGTCGAAGGGCCGCTTGGGGAGCCCCATGAGATACTGCTCCCAGTCCACGTCCTCGGGATTGATCCCGGTGGCCGAGCCCTCCCAGCGCGCCTTGTGATCGTGGTAGCAGCAGTCCACCTTGGTGATCTTGCCCAGCACGCCGGACTGGATCAGGTCGGCGACGCCCTTGTACGAGCCACTGCTCCGGCGCTGCGTGCCGATCTGCACCACGCGCTCGCCGTCTTCGACGGCCTTCACGGCGGCGTTGGCATCGGCCATGTTCGTCGCCATCGGCTTCTCGCAGTAGGCGTCCTTGCCCGCCGTGGCGGCCGCGGCGAGGATGGGGCTGTGGGCGAAATCGGGCGTGGCGATGATGACCGCATCCACCTCGTCCAGCGCCAGCAGATCAGCGAAGCGCGAGAAGGCGCGGGGCTCCCGGCCCGTCCAGTCCTTGATCCGCGCCACGGCGCGCTCCCGCGTGGGCCGGTACACGTCGCACACGGCGACGAAATCCACGTTGAGCTCCTCGGCGTGGTTGCGGGCCTGGCCCATGAGGGCGGTCCCCCGGCCGCCGCAGCCGATGCTCGCCAGCCCGATGCGCTCGTTCGCGCCGAGCACCCGGCGCGCGGCCGAGCCAACCACCAGCGTCGCCGCGCCAATGCCCGCCCGCTTCAGCACGTCTCGTCGGCTCATTGCAGCCTGTGGCATGGTTGCGCCCTCCTTGTGTGGCGCCCCGCCAGGGGCGGTCAGGCCTTCCACTGCCCGGTCCGCTCGCTGAGATCCCGCACCTTCTCTTCGTCCACCTCGATGCCGAGCCCGGGCCCCGTCGGGACCTCGAGCTCGCCGTCATTCGGCGTCAGCGGCTCCTTGAGCACGCTGGCATCGAGGAACTGCGGCCCGTTGAGCGCCGCCGGCATGTCCAGCCCGTACGCCCCGTACAGCGCCAGTGTGGCGGCGAGCGAGATGTCCGGATCCGTGAGCCCGCTGCCGAGGAACATCAGCCCGGCGTCGGCCAGGATCTCGATCTGCCGCTTGGCCGGCAGCAGCCCGCCACAGCGCGCCGGCTTCATGGCCACACCGTCGAGCATCCCGAGCCGGATGAACTCCACCAGGTCGGTGGGCGACAGCACGCCCTCGTCCATGAGGATGGGCAGCGCGCCCTGCTTCTTGAGCGCCTGGTAGCCGGCGATCCGGTTGGGGCGCAGGGGCGCCTCGAGCACGTCCACGCCCGCCTCGGCCAGCTTCGGGGCGGCCTCGAGCGCCGTGGTCACATCGTACCCGCCGTTGGCGTCGGCCCAGAGAAAGCCGTCGGGCACGCGCTTCTTGACGCTGCGGCACATGGCCAGGTCGAACTCCGGGTCCGGCGCCACCTTGACGTTGAAGTTGCGGAACCCGCGCCGCTTCCCCTGCTCGATGAGCCCGTCCAGGTCCCCGAGCTTCTTGGGGTTCAGGGTCCAGCTCAGCGTGAGGGGCCCGCCGCGAGGGCGGCCCCAGCGCTGCGCCAGGGACTGGCCGGAGAGTTTTCCGGCGAGGTCGTACATGGCGATGTCAAGGCCCGCCTTCGCCATGGGCATCCCGGTCGAAAAGCCCGGCGCGATGACCGCGTTCATGCGCCGGTGCGCTTCCGCGATGTCGAAGGGGTCCGCTCCCAGGAGCTCGGGCGCGAGGTAGTTCCGGATAGTGGTGACGACCGACTCCAGCGTCTCGTAGGCCCACTTGGGGATGGGGACGGCCTCGCCCCAGCCGACGGTGCCGTCGTCGGCCGTCATCTTGATCACCACGGAGGGCCGGCCCGCGGGCGTGCCCTCCGGGCCCTCGAAGAACTTGAAGCGGCCGATGGTCGGGAACCGGATGGGGAAGGCCTCGATCGCCGCGATCTTCGCCGTCCCCTGAGCCGCGGCCAGCACGCGGCCCAGGAGCCATCCGACCGCGCCCCAGGCAACTCCCTGCACGAAAAGCCGCCGGGTCTGCCTGCCGCGATGCTCTGCTCCACTCTGACGACTACCCATGTCTGATCACATCCTGTCGGCGTGTAGTGCGTCTATGCGTCGTCTGAGATGAGGCGTTTCAGCCCGGCCACATTGACCTCTGTAAGGCTCTCGGCAACGATGTCGGCGTGCGCCAGCGCCACGGGCCCCACGGTGTTCGTGACGGCCACGCAGCGCATCCCGGCGGCCAGGGCGGCCTCCACGCCCACCGGCGCGTCCTCGAACACGACGCAGCGGCGCGGCGGCAGTCCGAGCCGCTCGGCCGAGAGCTGGTAGATCTGCGGATCGGGCTTCTTCCGGGTCACGTCGTCGCCGGTGATGACCGCGTCGAACCACTCGAGCTTCAGCCCGGCGCCCTCGATCACCGGGAACTGCTTGCTCTTCTGCCCCGAGGTGGCGATGGCGACCAGGATGCTCGGGTCGCCCCGGCCCGCCTCGACCAGCTCCAGCACGCCCGGCAGCGCCGGCAGCGGTCCGTCCCGGAGCGCCTGGAAGAAGTTCTGCTTCCGGCGATCCACCGCCGCCTGCGTGTCGATCTGGACGCCGTGCTTCTCGGCCACGCCCTCCACGTACCGCTCGTCGCCCGTGCCGACGAAGGGCCGGAAGTCCTCGGGCTGCACGGTGGTCGCGTAGAGCTGCCGGAACATCGCCACGCTCGCCCGCGCGTTGAGCGACTCGGTGTCGGCGATAACGCCATCGACGTCGAAGACCATTGCCCACTGCAGCGCTGCACCCTCCTATGGCCGCAACGGCCGCCCGATGCTCTGTGCAATGCGGGCCAACTGCCTTTTCACCGCCCGGCGGCAAAGCCCTGCACGCTCGCCGATGTACAAGATAGGCCACATTTCCCCGGCGACGGCCGGGTTACTCTCCTGGAGAGATGGCGCTTGATTCGCGGCGGCGCTGTCGGGTATACTTGCGGCACTCTCACGAGACGCCCGCGCACTCAGGAGGCATTGACCATGTCAGTTCCCCGCGAAATCACGGAGGGCGACTTCGAGGAAGTCGTGCTCCAGTCCGAGCTTCCCGTGCTCATTGACTTCTGGGCCGAGTGGTGCGGGCCGTGCAAGATCGTCGCTCCCGTCGTGGAAGAGCTCGCCGCGGACTACGACGGACGACTCGTCGTCGGCAAGGTGGACGTGGACAAGGCCCTCGAGTTGGCGGGCAAGTACGGAATTCGCTCGATCCCGTCGTTGTTGATCTTCAAGGACGGCGAGGTCGTGGACACGATCGTGGGGGCGCAGGGCAAGTCGTCCATCGCCAAGAAGATCGACGCCGTCCTGAGCGGGTAGGATATCGCCGACCCGGATCGCGTGACCGTGCGCACAGAACATTCCGGCGCGCCGCGGCGTCAAAAGCAACAGGCGGCCCGCGTGGCGGCGTGCGCAGGGCCGCCGAACTACCAGGAACTGCGTACGCAGTGGCGTGCGTCGCGCATCGCCACGCCATCAAGGAGGAAGTCACTGGCATGAGCGGCAGAGCTTCAGTCAGAAGACACACGCATTCACACATCGTGATCGTTCTGCTCAGCATCATCGTGGGCGTCGGGCTGGCGGCGTTCTGGTACCATCCGCGCGCCACGAGCGCGCAGCCCCCGCCCGCACCCACGAGGCTGCAGGCGATCGAGAACGAGTTCGTCGCCATCGCCGACCGGACCAAGAGCGCTGTGGTGAAGATCGACGCCCACGTATTCACGGAGCAGCCCGGGCCCGCCGACATGGAGGAGCAATGGCGGGAGTTCTTCGAGCGCCCGTTCCCATGGTTTCGCGAGCAGCCCGGACAGCCGCGGCAGCCGCGACAGCCGCGCGGCCCGGTGGAGCGGCGGAGTGAGGGCTCCGGCTTCTTGTTCAGAGAGGACGGCCACATCCTCACCAACAATCACGTGGTGGCCGGGGCCAAGAAGATCAGAGTGGAGCTGCTCGACGGACGGCAGTTCGACGCGAAGGTCATCGGCGTGGACAAGAAGACCGAGCTGGCCGTAATCAAGATCGATGGGGCCGACAACCTGGACTATCTGGCACTCGGGGATTCCGACACGGCCCAAGTGGGCCGCTGGGCCATCGCCATCGGCATGCCCTTCCGCGAGGCGTGGAGCGTCACCGTCGGCGTCATCAGCGCCCGAGGGCGGTCGATCCCGGGGGAGACGGACTATCTGCAGCTTACCGACCTGATCCAGACCGATGCGGCCATCAACCCGGGCAACAGCGGCGGCCCGCTGCTGAATATCAGCGGTGAGGTCATCGGCATCAACGTGGCCATCCGCACCGCGGGCGCTCCGCGCAACGCCGGCATCGGCTACGCCGTCCCGAGCAACACCGCGAAGGCCATCGTCCCGCAGTTGATCGAGAAGGGCCGTGTCGCCCGCGGCTACCTGGGCATCATGTACTCGGCGCTGACCCCCGACCAACGAGAGCTTCTCCAGCAGCTATATGGCGTTGAGCTGGACCACGGCATGTGGATCAGCAACGTGGTTGAGGGCTCGCCGGCCGACGAAGCCGGCTTCGAGGTCCAGGATGTCCTGCTCAGCTTCGGCGGCAAGGACCTCGAGGACACGGAGGATCTGCAGCGCATCGTCGCGGTCACCCCGCCGGGGGAGGCCGTGGAGACCGTGGTCATGCGAGAGGGCAAGAGACGGACGCTCAGGATCACGCTCGGTGACGTGCCCGCGGACTACATGGCGACCAGAGAAGAGCCCGGGCCGGAGCGGACGGCCGCCCGCGAGGACGGCAAGGAGACCGTCATGGGCATCAGCGTGGAGGATCTGGATGACGCCACCGCTGAGGAGCTCGGCCTCCCCGAGGGCAAAGGCGTCATCGTGACGGACATTGACCCGGACAGCCCGGCCATCGGGACGACTCTCGGTACCGGAGACGTCATCACGAAGGTCCAGAACAAGGAAGTGCGCGACGCCAAGAGCTTCAAGGCCGCCGTGGAGAAACTGCGCAAGGAGCCGATCATTGGCTTCGTCGTCGCCCGGAAGCTCGGCGACGATGTAGGGCGCGCCCTGGTGACCATCCGGCCCAAGTAACGCGTCCCAGCTCAGACGCCTGTCGAACGCCGCTTCCGACCGGCTCCCCCGCGCCGGCCAAGAAGCGGCGTTCCTTTTGCCGGCACGGTCCGGTCGCGGCCGACTGCCCGGACGGATCGCTCGGACACGAGGCAACCCGCCATGGCCATCGAAGCTGCAGTCCAGCACCGCGTCTTCCGCGTCCCGCCCGGTTGGATGGCGGCGGAGGCGACGGCGACGGGCATCTGCCGGCTCCCGCTGCCCGTGCGCACTCGGGCGGAGGCGAAGAAGCGGCTCAGCGCCGACAGCACGCCGGCTCCCGCGCACCACCCGATCCTCGCCCGGGCCGAGCCGGAGCTCCGAGCCTACTTCGCGGGATCTCGGGCGGGCTTCAGCGCTCCCGTGGACCTCTCGGCCATGTCGCCCTTCCGCCGGCGCGTCCTGGAGGCACTCATGCGTGTCCCGTACGGAGCGACCGAGAGCTACGCCGGCCTCGCCGCGGCCGCCGGCAGCCCGAGGGCCGCACGAGCAGTCGGACAGGCGATGGCCAACAATCCGGTCCCCATCATCGTGCCCTGCCATCGCGTCATCGGCGCCGACGGGAGCCTCACGGGCTTCGGCGGCGGCCTGCCATGGAAGCGCGCCCTCCTCGCCCTGGAGCAGGGCGACCCGTCGGCCCTCCTCGGGCTCGCGGGGGCCGCCACGTAGTCGCACGTTGCCGCCGGGGGCCACGGTCTCTCCCCTCTTGCCGGGACGGCCCGGGTAGAGTACATTCTCCCCGACGCACGGTCCGCGATCCGCAGCCGAAAGGAGCACCCATGAACCGACGCAGCTTCCTGAGAGCAGCCGGAGTGAGCGCGACGGCGCTTCCGCTCGCCCGCCGCGGGTCACTCGCCGGCCCCGAGGCGGCGAGGCCGAACATCCTCTGGATCATGGCCGAAGACATCTGCCCCGATCTGTCCTGCTACGGCACGAGGGGCGTACACACGCCGCATCTCGACAAGCTCGCGGCGGAGGGCGTTCGCTTCACGAACGCTTTCACAACGGGCGCCGTCTGCTCGGCCTCGCGCTCCGCGATGCTGACCGGCTTCCACCAGAACTACATCGGCGCCCACCAGCATCGGACCGCCAGGGCCGACAAGAAGCCGCTGCCGTACGGCATCAAGCCCATCCCGCACCTGCTCGAAGAGGCCGGCTACCACACGTGCCTCATGGACAGGAAGACCGACCACAACTTCACCACCGAGAGGCCCCTCTTCGTGGGCAAGGACTGGAAGGAGCGCAACGCGGGCCAGCCGTTCTTCGCGCAGTACACGTCGCACGGCACCCATCGCAGTTGGCAGCGCGACCCCGAGCGCCCCATAGACATCAAGGACGTGGAGATCCCGCCGTACTACCCGGACAATGACTTCGTGCGCCGGGACTGGGCCAACGGCCTGGAGCAGATGCAGCTCATGGACCGGGACGTCGGGAACTTGCTGCAGAGACTCGAGGACGAGGGCCTCGCCGGCAGCACCATCGTCTTCTTCATCGGCGACCATGGCCGCTGTCATATCCGCGGGAAGCAGTTCCTGTACGAGGGCGGCATACACATTCCCATGATGATGCGCTGGCCGGGCGTCGCTAGACCCGGGCAGGTGAGCGACGACATGGTGATGAGCATCGACATATGTGCCACCATCCTGAACGCCGCGGGCGTCGAGCCGCCGCACGCGCTGCACGGCGAGGACCTGCTGCGGCCGAACAGGTCCGAGCGGGAGTACGTCTTCGCGGCGCGCGGCAAGATGGACTCCACGCACGACGCCATGCGGGCGATTCGCTCCAGGGATTTCAAGTACATCCTGAACCTGATGCCGGAGCGGGCGTATTGCCAGCTCAACGAGTACAAGGAGCGCCAGTACCCGGTGCTGGCGCTCATGAACGTCATGAACATGAAGGGAGAGCTGACGCCCGAACAGGCGCACTTCATGGCCGCCGAGAAGCCCGAGGAGGAGCTCTACGACCTGCGCTCGGACCCGCATGAGGTGCACAACGTCGCGTCCGAGCCGGCATACCGGGACACGAAGAGAAAACTCCGCGCCGCGCTGGAGAAGTGGCGGGAGCAGATCAAGGACCAGGGCGTGAGCGAGGAGTTCCGCCGCGGCGGCTGGCCGGCGACGTACCCGACGAGGACGCTCGGGGAATGGGAGGCGAAGCTGGAGCAGTGGCGAGGCTACCTCTTCGAGGGCAAGCCGCACCCGCGCAGGAAGAAGGAGTAGTACGGGCCCGTCCCGTGGAACCACCCAGACGGGAGATCAGACCACTCAGCGAGATGCTAACTATGCGCGATCAGAAGAGACAGAGCCGTCGCGGTTTCTTGAGGACTGCAGCAGCGGCCATTGGGTTTCCGGCCATCGTCTCCGCCGCCGCTCGCGGCGCCGACGGGACCGTGGCCCCGAGCAACCGGGTCGTTATGGGCTTCATCGGCGTCGGGTCGAAGGGAACCGGCAACCTGCGGGGCTTCCTGGGCAGAGACGATGTCCAGGTGGTGGGCGTGTGCGACGTTGACCGGGCCCACCGCGAGCGCGCCAAGGGGCTCGTGGACGACAAATACGGCAACGAGGACTGCCGCGCGTACCTGGACTTCCGCGAGCTCATCGGGCGCGGCGAGCTGGACGCCATCGGCACGGCCCTGCCGGATCACTGGCACGCCATCCCCGCCATCGCCGCCGCGAGGGCCGGCATCGACGTGTACGGCGAGAAGCCTCTGGCGCGCTCGATTCGCGATGGACGGGCCATGGTCAGCGCCGTCGAGCGCTACGGCCGGGTCTGGCAGACCGGCAGCCAGCAGCGCTCGGGCGGCAACTTCCACCACGCCTGCGAGCTCGTGCGCAACGGCCGCATCGGCAAGGTCTCGTACGTCGAGGTCGGCCTGGGCACCGGGCCCACCATCCCGTACGGCCCCGTCGAGCCGGTGCCCGAGGGGCTCGACTGGGAGTTCTGGCTGGGACCGGCGCCCTGGCGGCCGTACCGCAGCTTCGGCGGGAAGGGCGGGCGCTGCCACTGGAACTGGCGCTGGATCCTGGACTTCTCCGGTGGGAAGCTGACCGACTGGGCGGGCCACCACATCGACATCGCCCATTGGGGCCTCGGGCTGGAACGGACGGGCCCCGTCGAGGTCGAGGGCAAGGGCGAATATCCCATCGAGGGCCTGGCCACGGCGCCGACGTTCTTCCGCTTCACACTGAAGTACGCGAGCGGCGTGGAGATCGTCGTCGCCAGTGACGTCAAGATGGGCGTGACCTGGTACGGTGAGGACGGAACGGTCTTCGTCACCCGCCGCACCAATTCCACGACCCCCGTAGGCGTGTGGGACGAGGTCATCGGCCCGGGGGAGACGCGCCTGTATCGCAGCCCGGAGCACAAGCGCAACTTCATCGAGTGCGTCAAGACGCGCCGCGACACGGTCGCGCCGGCCGAGATCGGCCATCGGTCCATCAGCGCCGGGCTGCTCGGCGAGATCGCCATGCTCACCGGGCGCAAGATCCGTTGGGATCCCGACGGGGAAGAGATCAGCGACGACCCGGGCGCCGCGGCGCTGCTGGGGCGGGCGTACCGGGAGCCGTGGTCGCTTCCGGCGTGATTGCGAGCTCGCGGCCAACAGCGGGGAGCCGCCAATGAAGGGAAGCACGATGCGCAGTCTGAGAGACGTCGGATGGGCGACGCTCCTCGTCGCCGTCATTCTGCTCGCCTCCGGCGCGCTGGCCCAGGGGCAGCCGCCCCTGAGAGCGCTCATCGTCGACGGCCAGAACAACCACGCCTGGAAGGACACCACGCCCGTACTGCAGACGATCCTGGAGGCGAGCGACCGGTTCGAGGTCGCGGTGGCCACGTCGCCGCCCAAAGGCAAGCCGATGGCCGACTTCGTGCCCGAGTTCGCCGCGTACGATGTCATCGTGCTGAACTACAACGGTGACGCCTGGCCCGAGGCGACGCGCAAAGCCTTTGTCGAGTACGTTCAGGCCGGCGGCGGTGTGGTGGTCTTCCACGCGGCCGACAACTCCTTCCCAAACTGGCAAGAGTACAACGAGATCATCGGCCTCGGCGGATGGGGAGGCCGCAACGAGACGGCCGGGCCGATGCTCCGGTATCGGGACCGGGGGATCGTCCTGGATGAGTCCCCGGGTCGCGCCGGCAGCCATCCCCCGAAACACGACTTCCAGGTGATCATCCGCGACCCGGAGCATCCCATCACACGCGGCCTGCCGACGCGGTGGATGCACGCCAACGACGAGATCTACGGGAGGCTACGCGGGCCGGCGAAGAACCTGACGCTCCTGGCAACGGCGTACTCCGACCCCGAGCGGCGATCGGGCAGCGGCGAGCACGAGCCGGTGCTGTTCACCATCAGCTACGGAGCGGGTCGCATCTTCCACACGGTCCTGGGGCACGGCCCGGACCAGATGCGGTCCGTGGGCTTCCTCGTCACGCTGCAGCGGGGGACGGAGTGGGCCGCCACCGGCGACGTGACACTGACCGGCGTCCCCGTTGATTTCCCCAGTGCCGAGGTCGTCAGCGTCCGCCCGCTGGACAGACTGGCAGAGGCCGTGCCCCCGCGCCGCGACCCGGGCTGGCCGGACGTTCACGATGTGGCCGATGCGTATGCGGCGCTCCCGTCGTACGACTTCGATAGGCAGCGACTCCCGTTGTCCATGATCGAGGACGCGATTCGCGGGGCGTCGCCGGCCGAGCTGTCTGACGTCGAGACCCGTCTGCTCGATGTGCTGCAGATGCCCGAGGCCACCCGGGCCGCCAGGGAGTTCGTCTGCCGCATGCTGCGAGAGATCGGATCGCCCCGGTCCGTGCCGGCATTGGCGCCGCTGCTGACGGACGAAGAGCTGTCGCACATGGCGCGCTTCGCCCTCGAGGCAATGGCGGCACCGGAGGCGGGTCGCGCGCTGCGCGAGGCGTTGTCCGAGGCTACCGGGCCGGCGAAGATCGGCATCGTCGCCTCCCTCGGCCAGCGGCGCGACCGCGAGGCGAGGGATGCGCTGGTGGCCCTCGCCGATGCCGACGATCCGGCGCTCCAGGAGGCGGCGATCATCGCTCTGGGCAAGATCGGCGGCGCCCGGGCAGCCGCGGCCCTCGCCGCACTGGCGCCGCGGGAGGGGCTCACGCTTCTCGTCAATGACGCCCAGATCCAGTGCGCCGAGGCGATGCGCGCCGACGGGAATCGCGCCGGAGCACTCGCCATGTACGGCGAGCTGCTGCGTCCGTCGTATCCGACACCGACCCGCATCGGCGCCGCCCGCGGCATTGCCCTGACCGAGGGAGAGCGCGCCGCGCCAACTCTCATCGCATTGCTCAGCGACGACGACGGCGCCGTCCGCCAGGTCGCCGGTGAGCTTCTGGCGGCCACGCCCGGGATGGCGGTGACGCGCGTGCTCGCCGACCTCGTGCCAACACTGCCCCCCCGGGCCCAGGTCGCTGTGCTCGACGCACTGGCAGTCAGGGGTGACAGGGCAGCCGCACCGCGCGTTGCGGAGGCCGCCGCCAGCGAAGACGCAGATGTGCGCGCCGCCGCGCTGCGCGCGCTCGGCGTCCTGGGCGGCGCCCAGCACATCGCGCTGCTGCTGCGCGCGTCAGTGACCGAGGATGCGGCGGGCGCCGCCGCCCGCGACAGCCTCTCTCAGCTTGCCACCGCCGACGTCTGCGCCGCCCTCATCGACGCGCTGGCGACCGAGGAGCACACCGTGGCCCGGGCGACCGCCGTCGAAGTCCTCGGACGCATCGGCGGCCCGACGGCGCTCGAGGCGCTCCGCCATCAGTTGCGGGTCGGCGAAGCGCAGGTCCAGGAGGCGGCCATCAGCGCTCTCGGCCACTGGCCGGACGCTGCGCCGATGCCCGACCTGCTGGACATCGTCAGAGCCACGGATGAGCCCGCCCTTCGCGCCTCGGCATTTCGCGCCTACCTCAATCTGGCAACGCTGTCTGGCGCTGGCGACGAACAGGGACGGATCGCGACCCTCCAGGAGGCCGTACGCCTCGCCCCCGGCCCCGACGAGCGGAAGCTCGTCTTCGATCAGTTGGCGGACATCGGGAGCGATCGCGCTCTGGAGGCGGTGCGCGGCTTCCTCGACCACCCGCAGATCGCCTCCGAAGCCAAAGCCGCGCACAGGAAGATCGCCAGGCGGCTCGGCCTGCCGGTTCCTCTGGAGGACAAGGTCGTGCTCCAGGCAAAGGACGCCGCCATACAGGGCAATGGCGCCGCGTATGAGAGAGCCGCGAACCGGGACTGCATCGGGGTCTGGCGGGACGTGGGCACCTGGGTGAGCTGGCGCGTAGAGGTGCAGCGTCCCGGCGCCTTCGATGTGGAGATCTCGCAGTCAATGCAGGGCCACGCGGGCGCGAAGTACACGGTTGAGATCGCCGGTCAGCAGCTCGAGGGGGTGGTCGTGGAGACCGGCGATTGGGGCGACTTCCGCGCGCAGCAGCTCGGCCACGTGACCATAGCCGAGCCCGGCGTGTACACCGTGGCTTTCAAGCCGACGAGCAAGACGAAGCAGTACGTCATCAACCTCCGGAGCGTGACGCTGCAGCGAAGTGGCGGGGACACCAGCCCCAATCCGTGACTCGCGTCCGGACCGCGTCTGACCCCGACCAACTGCGCCCGAAGCCGGGCCGCCCTGGATGGTAGGATGGTAGGCGTCCCCTTGACACCCCTCAAGGCGGATTGTAGACTCCTCAACGAGCCACACTGCTCGGCGCGAGCCAGGCACTGCCCATGTTCAGGGAGATAGCGCAACAGATTCGGGTCGTGAAGGAGCGGGATCCGGCCGCCAGAAACTGGCTGGAGATCATCCTCTGCTACCCCGGCTTTCATGCGGTGCTGTCGCACCGGGTGGCGCATTGGCTCTGGAACTGCCGGTTCCGCACGCTGGGCCGGCTCATTTCCCAGGTATCCCGTCACTTCACTAAGATAGAGATCCACCCGGGCGCTCAGATCGGCAAGCGCCTCTTCATCGACCATGGCTGCGGCCTGGTCATCGGGGAGACGGCCGAGATCGGAGATGACTGCACGCTGTTCCACGGGGTCACTTTGGGGGGGACGGGCAAGGAGTCAGGAAAACGCCATCCGACACTGCGTAATAACGTGACAATATGCGCTGATGCACAGATCCTCGGATCCATCACCATTGACGACAACTCCGTTGTGGGAGCCGGCGCAATCGTATTGGATCCCGTCCCTCCCAACTGCACGGTCGTGGGGGTCAAGGCCCGCGTCGTGCGCCGGGAGGGCAAGCGCGTCTACGACTTCCGCCACGACAACCTGCCGGATCCGGACGAGGTGGCGATGGAGTGCATCCTGGACGTGGTGCGGAGCCTCACTGTCCGGACGCGGAAGCTCGATGCGGAAAACACCGCCCTGCGCTCGGAGCTGGAGCAGATCACCACGGCGAACGAGCGGCTCGGCAAGCAGGTGGCGCAGCTCAGTGGCGAGCTGGGCCTGAGCCGGAAGTCTATCGACCGCCTCGCCGCCACCGACGGCCGCATGCGGGAGCTGCAGGAGCAGCTCCAGGACCTGCAGCGCGAGCTGTCCGCGCTCACCGGCGAGCGCGCGCAGGTCTAGGAGTGTGTTCAAAAAGCCCGGTTTTGTAGTATATGATGCTTGCCGGCACAGCTACAGCCACAGCCTACATCGCACCAGGAGACAGACCATGCAACGGCAAGCCTATGACACGGACCTCACCGACGCGGAATGGGCAGTGCTGGAGCCCGAGATTCCGCCGCCCAAGCCAGGCGGG
>JASFTE010000035.1:0-15471 GCA_050114035.1 Armatimonadota bacterium
CGGCGCCGTCGTGGTCTCGGCGAGCGACATCTTCGCGCAACTCGTGGCACTGTCGCTGCCCGCCCAGAAGTTCGCCTGCAACGTCCTCGCCTGGTCGCATCGCTGGAACACCGAGGGCGGCGTGCCGCGCCACCTGGCGCGGACGAACTTCACCACGGTGGCCCCGTTGAGCATCGCCTGGCAATTCCCCTCGCCCCTTATCGCGGGCCCCGTGTTCAGCATCGCGCCCATCCGCACGTCGCCGGTGGTTGACCGGGGAATAGCCTTCGTCGCGACGTCGCCCCCTCCGGGCGACGTGGGAATGCTGTACGCGTTTGACGTGAACCCCGCGCGGGACATCAATGGTGACGGGCTTGCCGACGACGGCGCGCCGGGGTTTCCGGCCGACTACAGCGTCGGCAGCCCCCACGACGTGCTCTGGGCGGCCTCCCTGCCCGGCACGCCGCTGTACGCCGCGCCATGCGGCGCTCTACGGAACCTGCGCGACGCTACCGGTGCAGTGACGGGGCTCGAGCACGTTGTACTCGTCTCCACGCTGGCGCCGCCGGATGCCAGCGTCACCTGTCTGCGCTTGGCGGACGCCACGGTGGCGTGGACGGCGACGGCGCCGCGGTCGAACGATGCCGTCTGGATCTCCTCTCCCGTGGTGCATCGGGGCTTCGTCTACTTCCTGACCCAGGAGGACGACGGGGCCGGCGTGCAGTACACGCGCGTCCACGCCATCGACCTGGACACGGGCGGCGCCACCAGTACCTGGGTGTATCCTGACCCGGCGGGAGGCGGCGATCCGGACGTTGACGAGCCCGATACGATGATACCGCAAGTGGCCGACCCCACTATGCCCGGTCCCGCCCCCTGCATAGGCGCGACCGCGCGGCGAGCGGACGGCCAGCTCCTTGACGCCGTGGTGTACTTCGGCACGAGGGTGTCCTTCGCGTCAGAGACCGACCCGACCACGCCCGCCGTGATCCAGCCGCTCGCCGCGACCAGCGGCGGCAGCGAGTTCGCGATCGTGCCCACGCCTCCGGTCAACGCCTTCATTACGAATCCGCCAAATCTGGGCTACTCCCGGATCGCTGTGAGCAACGTCGGCGCGGGAGCAGCAACGGCGGCCCTCCAGGACGACGAGATAACGGACGCCCTCGCTCCCGGTCCACCATGGACGCCTCCGACGCCGGTGCCCGATGGCCTCGTGTTCGACCCCCGTTGGCTGCGCATGTACCTGGTGAACGAGGCGGCGCTTCCCGCCGGCACGAGCACTTCGGACGTCATCGGCTGGCAGGAGGGCCGAAACGTCATCATCGAGTATCCCATGGGCGGCACGACGACCTCCGAGGCGCTTCTGCTCCGCGGCCCCGTGCTGTGGAAGCGGCGCTTCGGAACTGGCGCCGCCCCCGAGCCACGCATCGCGTCTACGACGGTGGCCGGTGACACGGCGCTGCTATCGACGGTGATCGATCCCGCGACGGGGCCCGCACTCCTGCGCGGTCTTGCGGCGGAGACGGAGGCGCCGCTGCTTGGCTTCATGCCTGCACTGCTGGGCGTCGATTGGCTGGGTGCGGCGGCCGCCGGAGAGAGCACTGCGTACATGCTGCAGAGCAGCTCGGGCGCGGCGACCCCATGGACGGCCCTGACCGCGCTCAAGACGAAGCCGGACCTATCCCTCCGCTTGAGGCTGACCGGAGCCCCGGCCGGCGCCTGGATTGTGGCCGGCTCGGCCACCGTGCTCTACAGTGACGTGAGCCTCGGCCCTGGGACGCTGGTAGACCCGCGCGCCTACTCCGTCGACCTGCAGGCGCTCGTGGTCACCTTCGATCCCACGTTCGTCTCCCCCATTCCGCGCGGCACTGCCGGCAGGATGGGCGACTACTGGGATGTCGCCGGCAGGCCCATAGAGGTCAGCGGCGCGCACGACGGCGGGCCGCCCCGGGTCGGTGCTGTCGCCTTCGGGCCTGAGCCCCACCATGTGCCCGATCCGCGCCGGTACCAGGCCGCGCCGGGGCTGATCAAGCTGCGGTATCCGCCACTGGACGATGACCGCGACGGGGCCCCCGACGATTTCGACGGAGACGGCAATCCGGACCTGCGAATCTACCTGGCAGACATTGTATGGCCGGCCGCGCAGCCCGACGCCACGCTCGTTGATCCGGCGACCTACAACCTCGACATCGACGGCGATGGTCGCCTCGACGGCGTGATCGACCTTACCGCTGCCGAGGTCGGGCCTGCCGGTGCGCGACTGCTGCCGGCGGGAGGGCTGTTGGGACGCGAGGTCGAGGTGCGGTACACGGGCTACAGCGAGTACGATGAGGGCCCGGTTGTCTGCGGGCTGCCCGGCGCCGTGCTCCCGCCTGAGCGGCACTACGTCCCGTCCGTGGTGGGGGCGTCGCTATCGTCGCCGGCAGTCACCGGCGACACGTTCCACGTGGGGCTGGAGGCCAACGCCAGCCTGCCGGGGCGGACGGTGTGGTCCGGCACCTGGGACAAAGCGGGCACATCGGTTCGCACGGCTGCCTCGTGGCCAGCGCTCCCTCACGGGACATACGGCGAGGCGCCGGCTGTCCACCGCTCCCCGGCGGCCACGGCCGTCCCGCTCACTCCCATCGGCCCGCCCGCGGCCGTCAACACGCCGGACCTGCACTTCCTACTGCAGCAGAACTCCCTGCCCATCGCCCCCTCCCTCAACCCGGCCAACCCGCGCATTGGCCCACCGGCTACCAGGAGCGGTCTCGTCGTCGGCTCCGACTTGGCGACCGCCGGGGCCGGCTTCGTCTCAGTTCTCTCGCCGGCACGCACGCTCGTGGCCGATTCCACGCGACTGATCGAGACGGCGTCCACCGACGTTGACTGGGAGTGCATAGGGACAAGCAGCAGGCTGGTGGGCGAGAGCTATGGCGCGCTCCGGTCCTTCACACGCGCCGCGAAGGCCAAGGTACTGGATCCGCATCATAACGTCCGCGTCTTCAGCCCTCGCCGCTTCCCCTGCGCCACGGACCCGGTCACGACCGACATCGACGTGCGCACGGGCATGGAGGTCACGGCGAGCCATCTGCTGGTCGTTGACACGGCGAACGATCGCGTGGTGGAGATCGACCGATCCGGGAACGTCGTCTGGCCGGTGAAGGCGCGCCTGGTTGACGTGGACGCCGACGGAACTCCCGATCAGTGGATGTTCGAGGAGATCGATCTGGGCCTCAAGGAGCCCACCGATGCCTATCGCTGGGTCTCGGTGGAGAGGGACACCAACGGCAATGGCGCGTTGGACGCTGACGAGGACTACAACGGCAACGGCAGCTTCGACCTGGTGTACCACACGCTCGTGGCCGACGCGGGCAATGCGCGCGTGGTGGACTTCAAGACGTACGTCGCCGTCAATCTTGCCTACGATCCGACCCTGACGCCGCCGGATCTCCCCTACAACACCTTGCACGTCGAGCACTTCACGAACCACCCCACCCCTGACGAGCTCGTCATCTACCGCGATCCCCCGCCGGCTGATCCTGACCAGCGGCCGAGGAAACTCGAGAGCCTCGGGACGGTGGAGTACTCACACGCCGTGCCGATATTCGATCCGGCCACTGGAGCCCACATTGGCGTGCTGTGCGCGGCGCGGAACCTGCATCGGCTCATCGTGATGGATGTGACGACGGATCCTGCGGACCCGAGGCCGCGCTGGCACCGGCCCCGGGCCCTCCCGCTGGCCAGCGAGACGCCCGTGGGCAGCCCCACGCCGTGGCGCTGGCTTGCGTGGGTGTATGACCGCAATCTCAACGACCAGATCGACGACCCGCTGCTCTTCGACGACATCAGGGACCTGCGCGTGCAGCCCGAGCCCCATGGCGCCTCCTTCGTCGACATGGACGGGGACCCGGTCGGGCTGCCGGACCCGGCGGATCTGGACGGCGATGGCACTCCTGATCCGTATCCGGCCAATGGGCGCGATCTGTGGCCCGAGGGGGCCCAGGACATCGACGCCGATGGAACGCCGGACAGATTCGTGTACCTGACCGTTACGTGCTCGGGATACCGCAACCCGCCCTCGGACACCGACGGCGACGGCGTGCCGGACCTGCAGCCCATACGCGAGCCGGGTGCGGTGGAATTCGCCGTTGACATTTGGGATCCGCTTGCGCCGACATTCGCGGGGCCGCTCCTTGGCACGGTCCCGCCGGGCGTGCCGCACTGGCGCTTCACGCGCGCCGACTACGTCGAGGCGGGGGCGGGGCCCGATGCCACCGTGGGGACGCGCGACGACTACACGACGCTGTTCGACGTCGGCGCGGACGGCACTCCCGGCACCGCCGACGACAACATGCGCTACAAGCCGTGGCAGCCGACATCATGCCAGCGCCTTGAGGATGGCACGCACATCATCGTCAACGGTGCGCCGCAGCCGGCCAACGTGACGCCGGCCAACTTCCCGGCCCAGAATACCAACTGCAGCGAGATCATCCACGTGCTCACCGATTACACCGTGGCGGCCCTGACGCCGGGGCGCCACCTCTTTGGGCGCGAGCAGCTCATCCCAGACCCGAATCTGGCTCCGTGGAACGAGCGGATGAGCCAACCCGCCTACGCCGAGAGGTACTGATGGCTTCGTCGGACGGAGATGGATCGAGGAGTGACGCCATCATGCGTTCGCTGACATGCATCATGATCTGCGCCGGGGCCGCGGTGCTCTGCGCGCCTCCGACGGCAGCGCAGGCGCCGGCTCCCAGCGAGATACGCATATACCAGGACAACCCCACGGATACTCCCAGCACGTGGGGCGGCCCCGGGACCGGGCCGACCAGCGGATACACGGGCTTCGCGATGGTGGCGAAGCGTTTCCGGTGTCCTGTGCTTCAGTGCCGCTACTCGTCCAGCGTGGGCGGCGACTGCACCAATCCGCACGATCTCCCCGCGGCGACCCATCCCGCTGCCGTTCCCCTGCTGGACCTGGGGGCCACGCCGCGCCAGCGCTTCACCTACCCGTACACGGACTTCGATGCGGGCGGCGTCATCGTGAACCCGGTGGCCATGGGACTCACCAGACCGTTCCATCCCGGCGATGACAACAACCCACAGTCACCCACGGGCGCGGGCGGGTCGCGGCTTCGGATCGAGGTCGTGCGGGAGCCTGGCGGGCTGATCGCGCAGCCGTGGACCGGCGGCTACCGGGTGCGCATCATGCCGCCCGGCGTGCTGAAGCCCATGGCCATGTCGTGGGTGGATGTGGACAACGATCTGCCCTTCGCCGTCAAGGTGGCCAACCCGCCCCCGGCGCGCACGCGGGTCAACCTGATCGACTCCGATGGCGATGCCGTGGACCTGGGAGGCGACTGGTGGGCGGGGCACGAGAACGCCATCATGGCCAATCCGGCTACCTGCCCGACGGCTCGATGGACGATCAAATTCGGCGACGCCAACGGCACGCCGGAGCCCACGCCTCCGGGAGGCGTGCCGCAGTGGTTTACGCTGTACCGCGGCGACCCGGCCGATAGCTGCAGCGACGGCTGGGGCACGGTTGCCGCCGCTGCCCGGCCGAACGTATGGGTGTCCTTCTCCGAGGAGGTAGCCTTCTCGTTCGATCCGCAGAATCTCCAGGACTGGCTCGTCGGCCAGATCGTGAATCCCCCCGGGCCTCCTGGGCCCGGCCCGCCTCCCTGGGGCGGCGGGCCCCCGCCATGGGCGCCCGGCCCGCCTCCGTGGGTCCCGGGCCCCCCCCCGTGGGTGACGGATGAGATTAGCATCACTTTCGAGACGTACTCGAACTGCGTGTACCTCCCGTACCCGAGCCTTGTGTCGCCGGCATACCCTGATGGCCCGGACAACTTCTTCAACACCGCCGGCAGCATCCAGGACGTCAATGACCCGGTCAACGGCGCACAGGACCAGGCCACACCGGCAAACCTCGGCTTCACCTACGAACCCCGGATAGGCGAGACCGGCCTCGGGCGCGTCGATGTGCAGGAGCGCGTCAACCTCAGTCCCCCGAACGACCCGGACGGGAACCCCATCTACGCCTGGCGGCCCTACGATGTGGACCGCGATGGCGGCGACGTCTTCCTCCTGGACTCGGCCGACGGCGCCGATTCTGACGCGGACGGTCGCACTGACGACTACATCGACAGAACGCTGCACGCGTTCTTCTTCTGCAGTCGGCAGGAGGCCCAGGGGCTTCCCAATGACCCGCTGGTGGACCGCTTCATGCCGCTTCTCGACTTCGCCGGCCTGCTGGGGCCGGCTCAGCCGGGCAGTACCATCACGATGCCGCCGGCGTCGTTCCCGCTGGCGAACCGCACGACGCAGCAGGTGCTTCGGTGCCCCCACTGTGGCGGCGTACACCCCATAACGGGCGCCCCGGGGCACCCGGTGGCCCCGCCTCCCGGAGGACCGCCCGACCCGGTTGACCACTCGACCGCGAGCACCGACGCCTTGGCGAACTACTGTGAGTTCTGCGGAACGCCCTTCGGGATCATGCAGGACCTGAACAGCGACGGCGACTTCGACGACCCGGGCGAGATCGGCCCCAACGTCGCGGAGTCGGAGAGCGCCGACCTCGGGCTGGCCGAGTTGCTCCCCTTGCGGACGACGACCCCTGTCTTCTCGCGCGTTTCGATGACCGCGGGGAGCGGCAGCGCCGAGATACCCTTTGAGAATGTCCTGTTCGGGCCCCTGAGTCTGCCCGGACCGCCGCCCATCGCCGTGCGCTCGCTGCCGGCAGCCCAGGTGGCGGACGCGGCGCTCGGAGTACGAGTCCCCAGCTTCCAGCCTCCCTCGGTGGACCCCACGGGCACAGACAACCCGTATGAAGGCGTCGGGCTGCTGTATGAGACCCGGGACGAGCACAATCGGTGGTACTACGAGCGGATGTCGTCCCCCAGCGGGAACCCCGACATGCGGCTGCAGGCCCGGCAGCCCACAACGGGTGCTGGATTCGTGAACGTCGCCACCACGGTGACGAGGGAGCACCTCCTGTACGACGACAACGGCGTGTGGGATACGTACTACGCCTGCCCCGATTGTGGCGCCGAGCAGACCCTTGCCTCCACGCGGGGCGGGGGCAAGCAATCGCTGCTTCGGTACGATCTGAACGCCGACGGGGACTTCGCGGATGCCGGAGAGCAGCTCGGCTGCCTCAACCCGGCCTGCACGGGCCACTCCTTCGATCCGTTGCACGGCGGCAGCTATGCGCCCGCGTGCGCCGGGAGCGGCATCATCTTCTGGCGCGCCCCCGGCGTGGCGCCGCAGTTCGTGAGCGCGACCCCGACAAACGACGACCAGCCGGGGCCGAATGCCAGGCTGGACGATGACAATCTCACGGCCGAGGAGTACGAGCCCGCCAGGATCCGGCTCTCGGTGCCCCGGGTCAACAGTGCGGAGATGATCGCCACTGTGCCGGTGCAGCTCGGGGACGTTGATCCCGGCACGACCGGGGCCGCGCCCCATGGCGCGCTCAACGCCGACGCATCGCCGCAGGCGACGTCCCAGAGCGTCCCACTTCCCCTGCGGAACGTGGGCAACATCGCCCTCGACGCCGCGGAAGGGAACGAGGTGACGCTCGCCCCGGGGGCGGAGGATCTAACACGGGCCGATGGGCCGCGCGTGCCCCGGATCTCGCCCCGGAGAGAGCAGGGAACCGTCCCGGTGAACACCGGCGCTCAGAGCGCCTTCAACCCGGCAGCCACGGGCTCTACCGTGCAGCCGGTTGACTACTCGGGCGCCACGCTGCCGCCTACTCCCTTCAACATGATGCCCGCATACCCGGACGAGCTGGTCGGCGCCGCGCTCGCGTACTGGCCAGGGCCACCCGCGACGCCGGGCCCAGCCGGGCTTCGAGGCGGGGCACTGGCGAATCCGGGCCTGGGCCTGCCCGCGCGACCCGTGCCTGACGGCACGCCCGTGGGCGAGTATGCCGGACAGGTGCGGGCGGTTGTGGGAGGCGGCCCGGCCCTCGGCCTCACGCCCATGCGGCTCCGCGTGCGGGAGAGCCGATTGCCGGCCGATAGCGCTCTTGCCTCGGACGCATCACCCAGCGTGCGCATCGCGCCCCCGGGAGCCAGTGCGCCCAGGGCAGTGTTGACATCGTGGGCCTCCAACGGGGACCCAACGGGCGCCGGCGCAGTCCCCGCACCCGACAGCCCGCACAACATCTGGACGGCAACGGCTCCCCTCATGCCGCCGCCGGCGGACGATCCGTTCTACGATCACCGACAGTGGGATCCCACGCCGCTGGCCGTCTCGGCGCCGCAGCCGGCCGAGCTGGCAGCGAACGCCTTCCACGTCGAGCCGTTCACGCTCTTCGATCTGGCTGATCCCACGCGCGCGTGGCTGTACTGGCACACCAGGCGCCTGAACGCCGCCACGGGTCAGTGGGATTCCTCCATCGCCGCTCGCCTGGCAGGGCCCGGGGGCGACGGCGTCCTGGGAACTGGCGACGATGCCACGGTCACCCAGTACACATACGATACACGCGGCAACCAGCGTGGCGTGCGGGTCGTTGCCCTCCAGGACCAGCCTGCGCGCCACTGGCTCTTCTGGCACAGCGACGAGGAGGGGCAGCAGCGGATCGGCTTCTGCCCTGCCTTCGATCCGACGGATGCCGGGACCGCCGTGGCCACGCTCAAGGGGCGTCTCCTGCGCTTGACCAACGCGCGCCTGGGCAGCGCCGAGCCCCAGGCCATCGAGTACCGCAACGCGACCGGAGGGGACCAGTACAGCGGCGCCGATCCCGCGACCGGCGCAGACCCCCTGGCACTCGCGCAGGCGGCCTTCCCCGATCTGGACGGCGACGGTCTGCCCGACCCGCTGATCCGCAAGCCGGCCCGCGACCCGTTTGTTTTCACCAAGGATCCGTGGGTGCTGGAGCGACCGGCTACCCCCGGCAATCCCACGACACGTCGGCTCCACGTGTTCTTCTCCGCCGGCCTCCGGCATCAGCGCAACAGTGACATCTGCTGGTCCATGTTCGACGCATTCGCGGACTGGGACGGCGATGGCAACCGCGATCTGCTGAGCGTCATACCGCAGGCCAACTACGGCAAGATCGGCTTCGCCCGGCTGGACGCGACCAACGGCAAGCGCCTGCTGCCCTTTAGCGGCACGCCGGCGCTCCGAAACGCCCCGCAGATGCGCCGCGGAGAGAAGCTGGATCCGGGCGGCCGCTGGCAGACTTTCGCCTCCAGGCATCTGGACTGGGTCACGAGCCGCCATCACCCGATGCCGCCGTACGTGGATCCGGCAGACAACGGCTATTGGGGCGACCTGCAGACCAGAGGGATCACGACGTGGTCGGGGCTGGGCGGCGTGGATCCGGCCATCTACGTGATGCTGATAGTCGACCCGACGGCGCCCCCCTATCTGGACGCCTCGGGGCATGTTGCCCGCCAGGTGGCCGGGGACCCAGTCGGTGGCCTCACTCTGGTGCAGCTCGACCCAACCGCTGGCCCCGCGGTGCTGCCGGTGCCGCTGGCGTGGGACGCCCGCGACCGCCGTGGCAACCGCTACGACGAGCGGACGGGTCTGATTCACATTACGCCGCTGAACCTGCCGCAGGACCCGGCGCTCAGCTCGCCGGCCAACCGGGTTCCTGTGACCGTGACAATCGATCCGTCGAGCGGCGTGGTGACGTTCTCCCGCCCGCTCTACAACCAGCACAACCCCTCCGACCCGGGCGCCGTCTTCCGGGCCGCCGGCGCGAACGATGCGGCGACGGGCGCCATCCAGGGCCTCGTGGGTGTCCGAGTGTGGCTCGACTACCAGCCGTTCACGCACCGTATCACGACCGACGGCAACGCGGACGAGTCGCCCGCGGCCGTCTTTGACGCCTTCCGCCGCCTGGCCGTCTTCTGGCACCGGCGCCGCAGCGCGGCCGGCGGCCCGGAGAAGGGCGTCACCACCTTCATGTACAAGACCCACAGCGCCGCTATCCAGGTGCTCAGACCCCCCATCACTGCCGGCCCCACTGTCGAGGTCCTGGATCCCACGGGCGCCTGGCAGGCCGTCGCTGCGCCCGTGTGGCAACTGCGTGCCGGCGGCGCGGAAGGGATCATCTACTTCGATCCCGTACAGCTCGCCGCGGCCGTCCCCGGGGTGTCGCTGCCCGCCGAGGTCCGTGTCAGCTACAACCCGGCGCCCGGCGAGATCGAGCGGCACCGAATCGTCGGATGGAGCAGGACGATGCGCGCGCCCACCGCGGCCGTGGTATCCGAACAGCCCGTCGCGTTGACGGCGGATGTCTACAACGCTGATACTGACGGCGACGGCGCCGCTGACGACCCACCCGACATTGTGAAGTACTGGCTCTTCTGGTCGAGCGCACGGCGGCGCTACACGCCGGGCCCGCCTCCCGGGGGTGCTTTCGCCACCATCCCGGCGAGCGATGTGTACTATGCCGTGATTGCGCCTGCCTTTGGCTCGACCGTGCCCGAGTAGACCGGCGTTGTGGGCCCGTAGCTATCGGTTGACCAACATTGTGGAAGCTCAGCGCGGAAAACTTGACACAGCAGCCGGAAATGCAATAGAATCCGCACATATGCGGCTCCCCTATTGCACCTGCACGTCCCCTGGGAGGGCAGTCTGATGCCGCGCGGCGGACAAGCCGTTGTTGGGCTCGACATTGGCAGTGAGACAACTGCGATCGTTGAGTTGCGCGGTGGTCGGGGTGGCATTGAGTTGGCGAGCCGCCCTGCCGTCCTGCCCACCCCTCCGGACATGATGCAGAACAACGTCATCGTGGATCCCGAGGGCGTCGGCAGCGCCATCAAAGAGTGGCTGCGCGATCAGGGCATCAAGGCGAAGAAGACCGTGAGCTCTGTCGGCGGCCAGGCGTCTCTGGTAGTGCGCATCACCGAAGTGCCCAAGATGAGCGACGCGGAGCTCAAGGAAGCGATGCAGTGGGACGTGGAGCGCCACATCCCCTTCCCCGCCACCGACATCATCGTTGATTACAGGCCCATCGAGCGGGCCGATGCCGATCCCGAGGCGCCCAACATGGAAGTCCTCCTCGCCGTCGCCCAGGAGGACATGATCAACGCCCATGTGGAGGCCCTCCAAGCGGCCGGACTGCAGCCCATCGCCATCGATGTCCAGCCCCTGGCGGCCTCGCGCGCTCTCGTCAACGTCGCACAGCACGAGACCGCCGGCCAGACAATCGCCATCGTCAACATTGGCGCCAGTACCACGGATATCACAGTCGTTCGCGATCTGCTGCTGAGTTTCGTGAGACCTGTGCCCATCGCCGGCGGGTCCCTCACCCGCGCGATAAGCCAGGGGTTCATCGTGGAGGAAGATGAGGCCGAGCGGCTCAAGCGGCAATACGCCGACTTGGGCGACGGCGGCGCGCCTGTAGGCGGTCCTCCGTCCGCTGCGCCCTCCGAGCCGGAGCCCACGGCTGTTCCCGAGCCCGAGCCCGTGGACCTGACGGGTGACCGTACCACTCACCTGGAGCTTGATGAACCGACTGCCCCCGTCGCGCCCGCAGCGGGAGCACCCGGAGCTCAGCCCCAAGCGGCCGCGCCTCCGGCAGACCCGAACGTCGAGTACACACGCAACCAAGTCCGAGAGAGCATGCAGTCCGCGCTCACTGAGCTTATCACCGAGCTGCGGCGCTCTATCGACTTCTACCGACGCCAGCACCGAAACGAGAACATCGACCGCATCGTCCTGGCTGGCGGCGGGGCCAACACCGTCGGCCTCGATCGCTTCATTCAGGGCGAAACAGGCATCACCACTGAGATCGCCAATCCGTACGCGCATATCGCGGCCGACCCGAGCATTGCGTCGCAGGAGTATCTGCGCGACGTAGGGCCCGTGACCACCGTCGCGGCAGGCCTCGCGATGCGCGACATGCTGGATTGACGCGCGCCAGGCGCCCCGGAGCCACGGCGAGGCGCCGGACGACAGGGCCGGGTGATCACTATGCTGAAGATCAACCTCCTCCCGGAACACTTTGCACTTGTACGCAGGACCAAGCAGCTCATCGCGCTCTTCATCGTGCTCGCCGTGGCCGTCCTCGCCGGGTTCTTGGGGTACGACCAGGCCGTCATGAGGCCCCGGATGACCGCTGAGCAGAACCGGATTGCCGAGTTCACCCCCAAGGCGGCTGAGGTGGACGAGCTCGAGAGTGCCGCGAGGGCCACGGCCGGTCAGATACCGGCATTCCAGCGCCCCGTGCAGTTCGTCAGGGACCTGGAGACGCTTCCCGAGCGCTATGTCGAGGCGTTCCAGAACGTCAATGAGTACTTCTTCGCCAACGCACGGATGCTCACATTCGCAGTGAACGGCAACCAGGTGAGTTTCACCGCTGAGGTCAACAGCGCAACCGACGTCGGGCGCTTCTATCTGAACATTCTGCGCTGTCCGTACATCACTAGTATTGGGTTCAATGCCTGGGGAGGTGGCACGGGCGGCGGTGGTGGCGGCGGCTTCGGTGGGGGCTTCGGTGGCGAAGGCGAGGAGGGGGAGGAGGAGGATGAGGGAGACGACGCTCCGACCATCGGGGGATTCGGCGGCGGAGGCCGGGCGGGTGGCGGCGGAGCCGTCGTAACTGGCAGGATCCCAATACAGGTGTCCGCCACCTTGGTGCGGGGAATCCCGCAGCCTGTGCCGGGCGCTGGCGCGACCGCCTCGCCCCGTCCGGGCACGCCGGCCGCAGGGCCAGGCGCGCCACCCGCTGGCGCTGCTGGCGATACGACGGGAGCGATGCCGAGCGCAGCGGCCCCCGGTGGCGGAGTGGTCATGCCGGAAGAAATGTAGACCCTACCAGGAGGCGCGTTGATACGCGCGCGTGACACTCATGCTGAGCAAGATCAAGCCGCTCTATGTGCTCATCGGTGGGCCGGTAGTGCTGGCCATCATCGGTGCCGTGTGCTACTTCGTCCTCATTCGGCCGAAGCAGCACGAAATCGCACAGCTCACCGGGCAGGCGGATCAGTTGGAGGCCAGGGCCGGCGAGAAGGCCACGTGGGAGGGCCGCAAGGCCGAGGCCGAACAGGATTTGCTGACCGCCCAGAAGGACTACATAGCGATGGCGGCGCAGAAGACCCTCCCGCTCAACGCCAATCTGGAGCCGGAGTACACAATCAACCTCTGGTTCCTGCATCTGGAGGACTTCGAGAACCTCACGCGGGGGTTCCTCAGCAAGGCGCCCTGCGAAGTGAGCCCGCGACAGTTGGCGTTGGGCGGGCCACCAATGCCTCCTCCGCCGCAGCCCGGCAGAGACGGCTTCCTTCCCCTGGGCTCTTACACGCTCACGGCCACCGGTACCATCGAGCAGATCTGGGACTTCGCTCGCTCCCTGTCTCATTTCCCGAACTGCATAGTGCGCCTCGACGCCATGGACCTGGCAGGCGCAGGCGATGACACCATCGTGGCGAGCTTGCCGATACAGATATGGATGCTCGTCGAGCGTGCCGGACCCTCGTATCGCCCCAGCGTGTCGGGAACAGTCGCTGCAGTGCGCGGTGGCGACGGCGAGGATGAGGAGGATGAGGAGGAAGAAGATGAGGAGGAGGAAGAGGAAGAGGAGGACGAGGAGGACGAGGAGGACGAGGAGGACGAGGAGGAAGGCGACGAAGACTAGCGCAGAATCGCCATCGCACATGACCGGCAACGAAGCTGAGTCAGGCCTGGGTGCGAGCCGACATCGGCCGGAGGCACACGGAATGGCCGGAGCAACGAAACGACGACAGAGAACATTCGCTGCATTCGCTCTCGGGGCAGCGCTCGTGTGCCTGCTCCTCGTCCTCGTGGTGCCTCGCATACCGAGCGCGGCGGCTCAGGGGCCAGGCGGCACATCCGCCGCTCGCATGCAGATTGCCCAGGCGCCCCCGGGCGCTCCGCCCACCCGGGCCCAGCCGCCTGGCGGCGCCGCTCGAGCTGCGCCGGCCCCGCGACGGCGCCCCCCGAGCGAACCATCCCGCCCCAACCCGTTCTTGCCCGTGGCGGGCCAGGGCCGGTACAACATCCAGAGCTTCTACGGGCCCACGTATCCGGGATTGCCCGTCAGCATGACGATAGGCTTCCCTGAGATCGAGCGGCCCGTGACGGCCCCCTTGCTGCCTCCTGGTCCGCCGGCGCCCGAGCCGTACATGCGCTGCTCGGCCATTATCTGGAACAAAGACGGGAATGTGGTAGCCGTCGTGCAGGTTGAGGGCGCCCCGGGCTACACCGTGCATCCCGGCGACCTGGTGGGGAGCTACATTGTCGAAGAGATCACACAGAACGCGGTGACGCTGCGCGATCGGGAGACGGGCAAGCGTCGCACGGTCCAACTGGAGTCCGCCCGGGCCGCTCCCGAGGCCCCAGCGGACGCCGCAGAGCCACGACCAGGGGCGGCGCGGCGGCCCGCAGGCCCGCCGGCCGCACCGGCTCGATCGACCCCGCGGAGGCGAGCGCCCGTTGAGGTGCGAAGGCCCCCGCCGGCGTGAGTTGGCTGGAGAGACGACCCCGCAGCCCGAGAGGGCTGGCCCTCACCAGGCTGCGGGTTGCAGCATGATGTCGGGCAGCAATCATTCCCGAGCAACTGGCTGGGTCGGGAATTGGGAGGCGGTCAGATGACTCGTACGCATGGACGATGTGTCGTGTATCTCGTCGCAATCGCTGTCGCAGTCGGAGCCGCGTCCATGGTGTCAACCGGGCCCGCGTCGGCTCAGGGCATGACCTTCGACTTCATGGACACGCCACTGTCCCAGGTGATGACGTCTCTGAAGCTGGCAAAGCCGGGCTTCAACTTCACTCTCGGACAAGGGCTCGGCCAAGCGCTGGTGAATGTCTCACTGGAGGGCGTCTCCTTTGATGCGGCCCTCCGCATCATCCTCGAGAGCGTTGGGGCCACCTACAAGATCGATGGGGCCGTGTATCGCATCGACAAGAAGGCCGCACCCCCGGCGCCGACGGTCGCTCCCGTCACGCGGACGCCCGTCCGCAGCGCGGCACCCGCGCCGGTTCGCCCTGCGGGTGTCGCCGACCCGGGCGCAGGCACGGTGGGCGAAGACACGGAGCCGGAACGCGTCGTCAAGATCATGGGCACCAGACACATAGACCCGGCCGACGTCGCCATGCTCTTCGGTGGGTATCCGCTCTTCGGTGAGATGTCGCTGCTGAGCGGCGGCGGAATGGGCGGCGGGTATGGTGGCGGTCGTGGTGGTCGTGGTGGTGGCTATGGTGGCGGTGGCTATGGTGGCGGTGGCTATGGTGGCGGTGGCTATGGTGGCGGCGGCTTCGGCGGCCGTGGTGGCTTTGGCGGCCGTGGTGGTGGCTTCGGCGGCCGTGGCGGCTTTGGCGGTCGTGGCGGCTTCGGTGGCGGCGGCTTTGGCGGTCGTGGCGGCTTTGGCGGCTATGGCTACTAGTCGTACTGGCCCGGATGTGGCTCAGGCGGCACACCACGGGGGCCCGTAAGGGCGCGGATGCCCTCAGACGGTCGTTGCGGCGTATGGCGTGCGCAAGCAGCTTACGACACAGCAACCTGGCGTCTCACGGCGAGCGCCA
>JASFTE010000036.1:0-15176 GCA_050114035.1 Armatimonadota bacterium
TATCAAGTACTTCTACCACCGGGCCAAGGAGCAGAGCGCCGACGACCACGTGGACGAAAGCCAGTTCCGTCACGTCGGCGTCAAGCCACGGTTCAAGGAGGCGGGCGTGCTCATGATCGCAGACACGGTGGAGGCGGCCGCCAGGACGCTCAATGACCCCAGCCCCAGCGCCATCGAGGCATTGGTGAATCGACTCACGCAGGACAAGATCGACGACGGTCAGTTGGACGAGAGCGACCTGACATTCGACGACGTGCGCATCATCAAGCGCCTGCTGGTGCGTATGCTCAACAGCATGTTCCACCAGCGAGTGCGGTACCCGGAAGACGAGAGCCGGCGATCGTGAACACAACCGACATCGAGATCGATGTTCGTAACGTGCAGCAGCTCCCGGCAGAGCGCGCCCTTGCCGCGGACGCGGCCCGGGCGACTGTCGAGCTGATGGCCGGGGAGCTGGGCGATGTCGGCGCGCCGAGCGAGGAGGGGCACCAGCAAGTGCAGGTGAGCATCTTACTCACGAACGATGCCCACATTGCCGAGCTCAATCGCGAATACCGCGGCCTCAACGAGCCGACGGACGTTCTGGCGTTCCCGCAGTCGCACGATGGCGACGAAGGCCCCGTGGAGGGCGCGCTCGGCGATGTCGTCGTCTCGGTGGAGCGAGCATACGAACAGGCGGCCGAGGCAGGAGGGAGCTCGGAGGCGGAGATCTGTGAGCTCGTCGTCCACGGCGTGCTGCATCTGGTGGGCTTCGAGGATGATACGGCCGACGGGAGACAGAGGATGCAGGAACGGCAGAGGGAAGTGCTGGCAAACCTCGGGCTCGGGGAGGCCGGCTGATGCGGCGGGGCGAGAACGTCGATACGGGCACACGGAACGCGTGGCGCGCCACGAACTCGCCCAATGAGCAGGCGGCGCCGCCAAAGACGGTCACGGACAGCTTCGCCCACGCCATGGCCGGCCTCGTCCACGCTTTCCGCACGCAGCGCCACATGCGGGCCCACCTGGTCATCATCGCCATTGTGGTGGGCGCCTCGCTGCTTCTCGACCTCAAGGCCATCGAGCTGCTGATCGTCTTCTTCACGATCGCCCTGGTCATCACCACCGAGCTGCTGAACACGGCCGCTGAGATGGCCGTGGACCTGTTCACGCCCCAGTACCATCCGCTGGCGCGGATCATCAAGGACATCGCGGCAGGGGCGGTCCTGGTGGCGGCGGCGAACGCCATCGTCGTGGGGTGCGTCATCTTCCTGCGGCCCAGCCGATGGGAGATGCGGCTGGGCCAGATCGCGGCGGGGACGCAGAGGCCGGGAGGGGACGAGCAGTTCCTCCTCGTCGCCAGCGGCATGGCCGTGCTGGCCCTGTGCGTTGTCCTGATAAAGGGCATGACACAGCGGGGCACCGTGTTGGCCGGTGGCGCCGTGAGCGGTCACTCCGCCCTGGCCTTCTTCGTGGCCACCTGTGTGCTGTTCCTCACCGGGAACTGGGGCATAGCGGCGCTGGCCTTCGCTCTGGCGGTACTGATTGCGCAGAGCAGGATCCAGGGCCGCATCCACAGCCTCGATGAGGCGGTGATCGGGGGCGTGCTGGGGACGGCGATCGGCACGCTGGTCTTCACCATCGGCATGGCCCTGTAGCGAGTCGGGAGCTGCGGAGATGCTCGGGAGGTGTGTATGAGATGAGACGGATCATGGCGGTCGGCTCGCTGCTGGCAGCACTGGGGGGCCTGGTGGCCCTCGCGTCGGCGCTTCAGGCCCGGCCCGCCACGCAGACGCAGTTCCGCTACGTGTACCGCGTACGGCCCCGCACGCACCTGTACCGGTCGAGCTGCCTCGTGTGTCACAAGAAGCGACGCGGCGGGGGGAAACTGAACAAGTACGGCCAGGACCTCAGGCGCGCCGGGCACTACGGGAAGTACGAGTTCAAAGGGTACCGGGCCATCGAGAAGCGTGATTCGGACAAGGACGGCTTTGCCAACGGCGAGGAGCTCAAGGCGCACAAGCTGCCCGGCTCGCGCTCCTCGCGGCCGAAGCGACAGAAGAAGGCGTCAGTGTCAACGGAGAAGAAGCCGAAGGAGACCGACGAGAACGCGGGAGAGAGCGAAGGGCAAGACGAAGAGAAGAAGGACGAAACCCCGAGCCCGTAGGCCGCCCTGCAGTTCCCGTGCCACGATGTCCTCCTGAACGAGCGGCAATGCCCGGCAAGATCGTCGTCCTGGACGAATCGGTCGTGAACAAGATCGCCGCCGGCGAGGTGGTGGAGCGACCCGCGTCAGTGGTCAAGGAGCTGGTGGAGAACGCCATCGACGCCGAGGCGACGCAGGTAGTGGTGGACCTGGGCGAGGGCGGCAAGAAGCTCATCCGCGTGGTGGATGATGGCCATGGAATGACCGATGAAGACGCCGTGTTGGCGCTGCAGCGACACGCCACGAGCAAGGTGAGGACGGCGGAGGAGCTCGTGGGCATAGCCACCCTCGGATTTCGCGGCGAAGCGCTTCCCAGCATTGCCTCGGTGTCACAACTCACGCTGACCACCCGCGAGCACGAGAGCCCGGAGGGCACACAGGTGGAGGTGGAGGGCGGGGAGGTGGCGGACTTCAGTCCCGTAGGCTGTCCGCCGGGGACGACGGTGGAAGTGCGGAACCTGTTCTTCAATACACCGGCGCGGCTGAAGTTCCTTCGCACTTCTGCCACCGAGCGGGGGCACTGTGCGGACGTGGTCAGCCGGGCCGCCCTCGGCTACCCGGAGATCGGCTTCCGCGTGACGCACAACGATCATCCGATCCTCAGCTCTCCGCCGGGCAGCGATATGCTCGCCGTCATGGCGGCTGTGTACGGCCAGAACGTGGCGCGGCAACTCATCCCGGTCGAGCTGCAGTCGGGGGATATCCGCATCCATGGGTTCATCTCGGACCCGGCGCTGTCGCGGGTGAACCGGTCGTACCAGATGTTCTTCGTGAACCGGCGGTATGCCCGCAGCCGGCTGCTCGGGCACGCGCTGAACGAGCCGTACAAGTGGGCGCTGCCGGCCGGGCGGCATCCCGTCGCGGCCATCCACATCGACATCGATGCGCGCCTCGTTGATCCGAATGTGCACCCGGCGAAGATCGAGGTGCGTTTCACGCGCGAGTGGGACGTGCACAACCTCGTGCGCCAGGCCGTCGAGCAGGCGCTCACCGGGTCGGCGGCGCCGGCGACGGCGGCCACGCCGGGCCGGAAGCGCGACAGCCGGCGTGCGCCGCTGCAGCGGGCGTTTCCCGCGAGCACCCCTCGCCCGCTGGGAGCCCCGGGTGACGCCGCCGGCCAGCGCCGGTGGGAGCCCCGGCCGGACGCCGACATCTCGGCGTTCAGGGCGGAGCTCCAGAGGAAGGCCGGCCTCACCGGGGAGCGGCCCGACGGGAGGGCGCCGCCCGCGGCAGACGAGGTCGGGGAGTGGTCGAGCGGGGAGCAACTGCGCATCGTCGGACAGACGCAGGGCACGTATATCATCGCCGAGGCCGAGAACCGGATCGTCGTCATCGATCAGCATGTGGCATCGGAGCGCGTGCTGTTTGAGCAGTTGATGGCCGAGGACCACGCGAGCCAGACGGCCACACAGCTTCTGGTCATCCCCGCCACGCTGGAGCTGACGCAGCGGGAGAGCGCCGCCCTCGAGGACAGCATCGACGCCCTCCGGGCGCTGGGATTCGAGATCGAGGCGTTCGGCGGCGACTCGTACATCGTCCGGGGTGTGCCGCAGATGCTGGTCGGAGAGAACTACGAGCAGGTGCTGCGCGACATGCTCGAGGAGTTGGCCGAGTCGAGACAGGTCCGGGAACTGGAGCAGCGGCGGCGGCGCGTCGTCACGGCTCTGGCCTGCCACGCGGCCGTGAAGGCGGGGAAGACCCTCGAGAGGCGTGAGATGGCCAAGCTGGTGGAGGAGCTTGTCCACACCCGGGAGCCCACTCGCTGCCCTCACGGGCGGCCGATCGTCATGACGATCACGCGCGGTGACCTCGACCATTACTTCGGGCGATAGCGCTGTGCGCACCGGGAGGACCGCCTGGGACGATGGCCGACCGAATCCCCCTGCTGTGCATCGTGGGGCCGACTGCCACGGGGAAGACTCGGATCTCTATCGAGCTCGCACGAGCCCTCGGCGGCGAGATCGTGTCCGCCGACTCGATGCAGATCTACAGGCGGATGGACATTGGCACGGCAAGGCCCACCGCCACCGAGCGGGAGCAGGCCACGTTCCATCTCATCGACTTCGTGGAGCCGGACCGGCCGTACTCCGTGCAGCAGTACCAGGGGGCTGCGGAGGCAGCCATCCGGTCGATACACCAGCGCGGCGCCCTGCCCATCCTCTGTGGCGGCACCGGCCTGTACGTGAGCGCCGTGCTGGATCACTACGTCTTCCCGCCCGGGGACGGGACCGAGGGGACCAGAGAGCAGCTTGAGGAGGATGCGCGCCGCCATGGGCCCGAGGCGCTGCATCGGCGGCTGCAGCAGATCGACCCGGAAGCGGCCGCCCGCACGTCCCCTCGGGACGTCAAGCGAGTAGTGCGGGCGCTGGAGGTCTTCGCCCTCACGGGGGAGACCATCTCGCGCGCCGCCTCAGTTGACCCTCATAGTGAAATGCAGTATACTGTGGCTGTTTTCGGGATATGCATGCCACGCCCTGGCTTGTATCAGCGAATCGAGCAGCGCGTGGATGCGATGATGGAGGCGGGGTTGCTCGATGAGGTTGCCGGCCTGCTGCGGGAGGGGTATGATCGGCGTCTGCAGGCCATGCAGGCCATCGGATACCGCCAGCTTGCGGCGCACCTGGCGGGCGAGACATCTCTGAGTGACGCCATCGCCGCGGTGAAGCGAGACACGCGGCGGTATGCGAAGCGGCAGCTCACGTGGCTCCGGCGCGATGAGCGAGTGCGCTGGACCGACGTGTTGGAACACGGTGGGGCGCAGAAGGTTGCCGACGCCATCGCAGCGAAGTGGCGAGACACGCTCGCGCAGGCGACGGAACGGCTCTGCGACACTGATGGTGAGGGCTGAGGCATGGGCATCGAGCACGATCCTGCGAACACTCCCACCCCCGAGGCCGAGCCAACGACGCGGCCCAAGGGCAACGTGCAGGACGAGTTCCTCAATGAGCTGCGTACTGCGCAGACGCTCGTGAAGGTCCTGATGAACTGCGGGCGCGAGCTCAAGGGCTATGTCAAGGCGTTCGACGCATTTACCATCCGCCTCCAGTGCGCCAACGCCGACGTGCTGGTATACAAGAGCGGCGTTGCGGCTCTCGGGCCCGTCGGCGAGTCCACGCCAGCGTCCTCCCCGCGGCCGTAAGCGCCATCCCCTCGGCACTCGAGCCCGGCCAGTGGCCACACGCGTGCGGATTCCCTATCGCTCCCTGTATGGCGGGGCCGGATATGTACTCTACGAGGAGTTGTGGGACGATGCAGTTCACTAAGATGCACGGCGCCGGAAACGACTACGTCTACATCAACTGCTTCCAGCAGGACCTGGCGGGCTGCGACCTCGCTGAACTCGCCAGGGCCGTCTCTGACCGGCACTTCGGCATTGGGAGCGATGGTCTGATCCTCGTCGAGCCGTCCGATATTGCGGACTTCCGCATGCGGATCTACAATCCGGACGGCAGCGAGGCCGAGATGTGCGGCAACGGCGTGCGGTGCTTCGCCAAGTACGTCTATGAACGCGGCCTGACGACGAAGAAGAAGCTGACGGTGGAGACCGGCGCCGGCATCGTGGAGCCGAAGCTCTCCGTGCGCAGCAAGCGGGTGACACGAGTCCGCGTGGACATGGGTGCGCCGCGGCTCACTCGCGCGGAGGTGCCCATGCGCGCGCGCGGCAAGCCCGGAAGCGACCGGGTCATCGAAGAGCCGCTCAAGGTGGCGGGCAGGAAAGTCGCCGTGACTTGCCTCTCCATGGGCAACCCGCACTGCGTCCTGTTCGTCAAGCATGCCGACGCGGCACCCGTGGAGACCCTGGGGCCGGCCATCGAGAACCATTCGGCGTTCCCGCAGCGCACGAATGTGGAGTTCGTGGAGGTGTGCGACGACGCCAACATCGTGCTCCGCGTGTGGGAGCGGGGCGTCGGGGAGACGCTGGCGTGCGGGACCGGAACCAGCGCCGCCGTGGTCGCCTGCAGCCTGACCGGACGCACGGGCCGCGAGGTCACCGCGCGCCTGCCGGGGGGAGAACTCGAGATCCACTTGGCCGGCAACGACCACGTGTTCCTCACGGGGCCGGCCGAGGAGGTGTACGGCGGGGAGTTTGACGAACAGGCCATCCTCGCCGCCAGTCCGACCGCACGCGGCGACCAGTAGGCGCCAGGCCAGAAGGGGAAGCACCGACGAGACACTGGGAGGACCTCAGATGGAAGTGGCACAACGCGTGGCCAGGATCCCGCCGTACCCGTTCCGCGAGATCGCCGCACTGAAGGCGAAGGCGATCGAGGACGGCCAGGACCTCATTGACTTTGGTATCGGCGATCCGGACCAGCCGACGCCCTCGCACATCATCGACGCCTTCGCCGAGCAGATCTACAACCCGCAGTGGCACCGGTACGATGAGACCGGCTATGGCGACCCGGAGCTCAGAGAGGCCATCAGCCGCTTCGGCAAGCGCCAGTTCGGCATCGAGGTGAGCCCCGAGGACGAGATCCAGGTGGCCACCGGCTCCAAGGATTCGCTGGCGAAGATCAACTGGGCCTTCGTTGACCCGGGGGACATCGTGCTCGTGCCCGATCCGGCCTACTCGGTGTACCGGGTCAACGCCATATTCTGTTCTGGCACGCCGTTCCCCATGCCGCTGCTGGCCGAGAACGACTTCCTGCCGGATCTCTCGGCCATCCCGGCCACGGTGGCCAAAGCGGCCAAGCTCATGTTCCTCAACTACCCCAACAATCCCACCGGGGCCGTGGCGGAGGTGGAGTTCTTGGACGAGGTGGTGCACTTCGCCAACGAGTACGGTATCGTGGTGGCGCACGACGCGGCGTATGCGCAGGTGGCGTACGAGGGCTACACGCCCGCGAGCCTGCTGCAGGCCGACGGCGCCAGGGACGTGTGCATTGAGTTCCACTCCTTCAGCAAAACCTACAACATGACCGGGTGGCGCCTCGGATGGTCGTGGGGCGGAGCCGAGATTGTTGGCGCCCTGAGCCGGCTCAAGTCCAACGTGGACAACGGCGTGTTCCTCGCGCTGCAGCGCGCCGGCGTCGCCGGCCTCACCGGATCCCAGAAGTGCGTCGAGGAGCTCTGCGCCATGTACCAGCGCCGGCGCGATCTGCTCGTGGATGGCCTGCAGAGCCTTGGATGTCCCGCCTGCAAGCCCAGGGCAGCCTTCTACGTCTGGGTGCCGGTGCCGAAGGGGTACACCTCGGAGGAGTTCGCCCGCGCGCTTCTGGTGGACTGCGGCGTGCTCGTGGTGCCGGGCGGCGTATACGGCGACCACGGCGGAGGCTACGTGCGGTTCGCGCTCACGATACTGGCCGATGACCCGGAGGCGCGCATCCCGGAGGCCATCCAGCGCATGGAGGACAGCCTCCAGCTGGAATGGTAGTGTGCCGAGGCGGGGGTGTGGGTCATGGGGCCGGGCCGCATCTACCATTATGGTGGCGCGACGCAGCAGCCACCCCGGTATGCAACAGAGCCAGCTTGACAATCAGGACGCTGAGGCGCCGCCAGAGCGGGCTGTTCTCGTGGCGCTGTGCCGCGAGGACGAGGCCAACGAGCGACTCCGGGAGCTCGCGTCCCTCGCCGTGACTGCCGGGGCCGATGTGGTGGGGCGCCTGGTGCAGCCGCGGAATCGCCCTCATCCGGCGACATATCTTGGCAAGGGCAAGCTGGAGGAGCTCCGCGCGCTGGCGCTCAGCCTCGGCGCAGACATCGTCGTCGCCGACGACGAGCTCCGCCCCGCACAGCTCCGCACCCTCAGCGACACCCTCGACGCACGCGTGCTCGACCGGTCCGAGCTCATCCTCGACATCTTCGCCCAGCGCGCCCGCTCCCTGGAGGGCAAGCTGCAGGTGGAGCTGGCACAGCTCACCTACCTGCTGCCGCGACTGCTCGGCCGGGGCAAGGAGATGTCCCAGATCGCCGCCACGGGGCGCGGCGCGTCCGGGCCAATCGGCGTACGGGGCCCCGGCGAGACGAGGCTGGAGCTGGATCGCCGCCGGCTGCGCCACCGGATGACGGTGCTGCGTCGCCGCCTCGAGCAGGTACGGCAGCGTCGCGAGCGCGAGCGGGCCGGGCGCGGCCGGAGTCGCCTTGCCACAGTGGCCCTCGTGGGCTACACCAACGCCGGCAAGTCCACGCTGCTCAATGCCCTCGCGGGTGCGGACCTGGAGACATCCGACAGGCTGTTTGAGACCCTCGACCCCACCATCCGCCGCGCCGACCTTGGCGATGGCCTCCAGGTGCTCATCAGCGATACGGTCGGCTTCATCGAGCGACTCCCGCACCACCTCATCGCCGCCTTCAGGGCGACGCTCGAGGAGGTGGTGGAGGCCGAGCTGCTCGTCCACGTGGTGGATGCCGGTAGCCCGACGGCGTCCGAGCAGATGGCGGCCGTGCGCGAGGTGCTGGCAGAGCTCGAGGCACACGAACGGCCCACCATCGTCGCCCTCAACAAGTGCGACCTGGTTGCGGATGCGGCCCTGCCGGCTGGCGTGACGCACGAAGGCGAATCCTCGGTGCGTATCTCGGCGCTTCGGGGAACGGGACTGGACGAGCTGCGCAAAGCTATCGCCGCGCGTGTCTCGGCCGCCTTGGTCGCCGTCACGCTGCACATTCCCTACGACAAGATGGAGATGCTGAGCTTCTCCCACGCTCACGGGCGCGTGCTCTCCAGCCGATACGAGGCCGACAAAGTAGTGGCCGAGGTGGAAGTGGAGCGTGAGGTGTACGGGCAACTGCGCGACTACATCGTCGCGGAGATGTGAGCTCAGCCTCAGCCCACGCGAAGCCCGTCTATGCCGCTGTCTGACCCGTGCTTTTGCTGTTCGCCCCCGTTTCTGGTATAATCCGCCTCGCCCACCACACGTCGCCTACTGCGCCCTCGGAGGGAATGCGCCTTGAATCTGCTCGTGAGCAACGCGCTCCAGGACGGCTGCAACGCCATCCGCATCGGGGATTTCACCGCCGGAGACGAGATAGGCTTCTGCATCGCTCGGATGCAAGCCGGCGAGACGCATCTGACGCGGCTCTCGAAGGCCGAGACCGCCATCGTCCTCCTCGCGGGCACATGCACCGTGAAGTGCGGCGACGCGACCTACGAGCATGTGGGGGAGAGGGAGAATGTGTTCGCCGGCAGGGCCACGGCCGTGTACGCGCCGCCGGGAGTGCCTGTCGAGGTGCTCGCCGAGACGAACGCTGAGATCGCCGTCGCCGCCACGCCGGCGACCATGGAGGGAGAGCCACAGCTCGTCACGCCCGAGAACGTCTACGCGCGCTCGGTCGGGCAGTGGAACTGGCGCCGTGAGGTGCACGACGTGATCGGCGAGAACGTCCCGGCCGAGAAACTGCTCGTGGGCGAGACGTACAACCCGCCGGGCAACTGGTCGAGCTACCCGCCGCACAAACATGACGAGGACAACCTGCCGGCGGAAGTGAAGATGGAGGAGGTATACCACTTCCGCATCAACCCGCCGAGCGGGTTCGGCGTCCAGCGCATCTACACGGCAAAGCACACGACCGACGGAGAGCTGGACGAGACCTACACCGTGCGGGACGGCGACACGGTTGCCATACCGAGGGGGTACCACCCTGTGGGCGCGGCCCCCGGGTACCAGTTGTACTATCTGTGGATCCTGGCGGGCGCGAACCGTATCATGCGGCCCAGCGACGATCCCGAGCACGCATGGGTCAAAGCCACCGAGGCAGTGGCCGCCGAGATGGCGCGCTGAGCGGCGCGCCCTGACGCCGAAACGACCCTGACGGCATGCACAGGAGGCATATCCGATGGAACGAGACTGGCGCTCAATGATGGACCTGGGGCTTGTGCACTTCATGGCATGGCCGCAGATCATCACGGACGAGGGCCCCATAGTCGAGACCGCGGCGGAGATCGCTGCCGATGAGTTCTTCAGCGTACTCGAGGTACGGCGGAGCATGCAGCCGGAGGTAGTGGCGGGACTGAAGCGCGTGGGCGAGGTCAGCGGCTTGCGGCTCGGCGTCGGTGCGCAGCCGGGGCTGCTGCTGAACAAACTGGACCTGAACTCCTCGGACGCGGATGCGCGCAAGGCGGCCATCAACGAGGTGAAAGCCAGCATAGATTTCGCCGCGGAGCTCGACTCGCCCTTGGTCGCGTGCCTCAGCGGGCCTGATCCTGGCGGAGGGCAGCGCGACGAGGCCATCGATCTGCTGGTGGACTCGCTCGTCCACCTCTGTGAGTACGGGCAGGAGAAGGGCGGCGAGGATCCCATCTGGATCTCGCTCGAGCAGTTCGATCACAAGTACGACAAGAAGTGCCTCGTGGGCCCGAGCGAGGTCGCCGTTCGCGTCGCCTACCGCGTGCGGGACAAGGCCCCGAACTTCGGGCTGTGCGTGGACTTGAGCCACATCCCGCTGCTCGAGGAGAGCATCGCCGACTGCCTCCTGGTCGTCAAGGACCACCTGATCCACGTGCATGCGGGCAACTGCATCATGCGGGACGAGAGCCACGACGCCTACGGGGACGCGCATCCGCGGTTCGGGCATCCCGACGGCGAGAACGGCGTCGAGGAGCTGAAGACGTACATCGAGGCGCTCATCTACGCCGGGTACTTCGAGGCGGACGTGCCGACGGCGAAGCCCGTCTTCACCTTCGAGGTGAAGCCCCTCGAGGGCGAGACCCCGGAACTGGTGATCGCCAACGCCAAGCGCACGTTCCTCAACGCCTGGACGGCCCTTTGACGAGGCCGGCGCGCTCAGCGTCCGCAGACGAGACACCACCGCGGCTCCCGTGTGCACCGGCACCGGGAGCCGTCTGGCTCAAGAGGCTGATCCATGATCACAGTCGAGTCCGAAGGCACGATTCGCGACCAGGGAAGGGCGCTCGGAGAGAGCATCCATGGGCGACTCGACGAGCTCGAGGACGCCGCGTGGAAGACCATCTGCGATGAGTACGCCCTGAGCCGCGAGTTCGCCTTCGAGGAGGCCGAGCGGCTGACGGCGGCCCTCCGCGAGCACGCACCGGAGGCCTACCAGGAGCTGTGTGGCATCGCGGAGGGCGCTGGCTGGGCCGTGGAACTACATAGTCCAGCAGCCGTCGCTGGGCAAGTACGTGCCGGGCAGACGCGCCGTTCCGGTTGCCGAGGAATGCACGGCAAGGCTGGCCCTCGGCGAGATCACCGCCACTGGCCGGCCCAGCATGGCGAAGAACAAGGACTACGCCTACCTGTGGGGCGCGGACAAGCACTGCGTCCACACGGCGCGCTCCACCGACGGATACAGCTTCCTGTCGTACGGCCTGCAGGGCTGGGTCGGCTGCGACAACGGCGTGAACGAGAAGGGCTTCTGCATCGTGCTCACGTGGGTCGGGACGCCGGATCGCGGCATCGGCGTGCAGAGCCACATCCTCACCAAGCTCGTGCTGCGACGGTGCGCGACGACGAGCGAGGCGCTGGAGTATCTGGGAGAGATCGCCCGGACGGGCATGTGCAACTGGGTGATGGTGGACGCCGACGGCGACGCGGCGTTGTTCGAGAACGCGCACGGTCGCCACGGCGTACGCCGCGCCGAGGGCGGCATCCTCGCCTGCGCCAATCATTTCACCACCGCCGCCATGCGCCCGGTCACCCCGCCACTTGAGCCGGAGTTCGCGCACCGGTACATATCGACCCGCACGCGGCACAACCGCGCCGTCACGCTCGTGGCCAACGCCGCCCCGCACGTGACCGCACAGACGATGCTCGGCATGTCCGCCGATCACCACAACGGCCCGAGCGCCCTCAGCATCTGCGCCCACGGCGAGGTCAGCGGCGACGAGACGGGCTCGGTGGGCGTCTTCGTCTACGATGCGGCTGCCCGGACGGTGCACGTGATTGACGGGAGACCCTGTGAGGTGGGGGAGCCCGCCGCGTTCCGGTTCCCTGCTTGAGAGCAACGGACCATCATGATTCTGATTGCCCCCGACTCCTTCAAAGCCAGCCTCTCCGCGGCCGAGGTGTGCGACGCCGTCGAGGCGGGCATCCGACGCGTGACGCCGGACGCCGAGATCGTCAAGGTCCCAATGGCCGATGGGGGAGAGGGCACCGTCCAGGCGCTGGTGGATGCGACGGGCGGCGAGCTCGTGACCGAGCAGGTCACCGGACCGCTGGGCGAGATGGTGTCCGCCACCTTCGGCCTGCTCGGCGACACCGAGACCGCCGTCATCGAGATGGCCGCCGCGTCGGGATTGCCCTTGGTGCCCTCCGACAAGCGCAATCCCCTGGTCACGACGACGTACGGAACGGGGCAGCTTATCCTGGCGGCGCTCGAATGGGGCCGCCAGCGCCTCATCGTCGGCGTCGGCGGCAGCGCCACGAACGACGGCGGCGCCGGGATGGCCCAGGCCCTCGGCGCGAAGCTGCCCGACGCGGATGGCGCCGAGATCGCGCAAGGTGGGGGAGAACTGGCGAAACTCCATAGCATCGACGCCTCCGCCATGACACCCCTGCTCACTGACGCCCGCGTGCAGGTGGCCTGTGACGTCACCAATCCCCTCTGCGGACCCGAGGGCGCATCGCACGTCTACGGCCCCCAGAAGGGCGCCACCCCGGAGATGGTGCAGCAGCTCGATGCCAATCTGGCGCACTATGCCGACGTAGTCCGGCGCGACCTCGGCAAGGACGTGGCGCAGATCCCCGGCGCGGGCGCCGCCGGGGGCCTCGGGGCGGGCCTGGTGGCCTTCTGCGACGCCGAGCTGAAGCCCGGCATCGAGCTGGTGATCGACGCCGTGCAGCTCGAGCAGAAGATGCGCGGCGCCAGCCTCGTCATCACCGGCGAGGGGAAGATCGACGCCCAGAGCGCTTCCGGCAAAACGCCCATGGGAGTCGCGGAGCTGGCGAAGAGCCTCCGGGTGCCCGTCGCGGCCATCGGCGGCGCCATCGGCGAGGGAGCCGAACTGCTCCACGAGCACGGCGTCGGGCTCATCATGCCGATAGTCGACCGGCCCATGTCGCTGGAGGAGGCCATGAGGGCGGACGTGGCGAAGATACTCGTCGCCAACACCGCCGAGCGGGTCGTGCGCGCCATTGGGCTCTGCTGTTAGGCGTGCCCGGCCCCGGCCTCAATCGACACGGAGGGACTCCACATGCAAGTCGGCCTGCTGACAGCGCCGTTCCGAAAAGAATCGCTCGAACACGTGGTCAACTGGGCCGGCGAGGTGGGCTTCGACTGCCTCGAGCTCACGTCGGGACCGGGACGCTCGCACTGCGATCCGGACAAGCTCAGCGATGACGACCTGGCGAACATCCAGGCGATGGTCAAGGACAAGGGCCTCGTCATCTCCAGCCTCGCCAACTACTGCAACATGACGGATGCGGATCAGGACAAGCGGGCCGAGAACCTCGCCGACATGAAGAAGCTCGTGGACGTGGCGCGGAAGATCGGCATCGAGGTCGTCTGCACCACGGCCGGGCACCCGATCGATGGCAACCGGATGAGAACCATCAACCGGGAGTGCCCGGGCGTGTTCTCCGATCTGTGCGCCTATGCACGCGAGCGGGGGATCAAGATCGCGCTGGAGAATTGGTGGGCGACGAACATCATGAATCTCGCCATGTTCCAGCGCATCTTTGAGGTAGTGCCCGACGAGAACTTCGGCCTCAACTTCGATCCGTCCCATCTGCTCTGGCAGGGCATCGACTACCGGCTCGCCGTGGAGACCTTCGCCGACCGCATCTTCCACACCCACGCCAAAGACACCGAGGTGCTCGAGCACAAGCTGGCCTGGCTCGGCAACCAGGAGCGCGGCTGGTGGCGCTACGTCATCCCCGGCTACGGCAAGATCGACTGGGGCGAGTACATTGCCTGCCTGCGGCTGAACGGCTACAACGGCGTGCTCAGCATCGAGCACGAGGACAAGGCCCTCGGACGCGAGGAGGGCTTCATCAGGGGAATGGAGCATCTGAGGCAGTTCGCCTGATCGGCGCTCTGCACCCATCAGGGAATCCACAGGGAGGGGAGTCACACCATGGCCAGGAGAATCAAGATAACCTCGGGAGACGCGACGGCGGAGGCCACTCTGCACGATACGCCGACGGCGGACGCCATCTGGGACGCATTGCCCATCCAGGGCTCCGGCAGCACCTGGGGCGACGAGATCTACTTCGGCATTCCCGTTGACGTCGAACGCGAGGCCGATGCCCGCGCCGACGTCGAGGTGGGGGAGCTCGGCTTCTGGCTCGACGGCAAGTGCTTCTGCATCTTCTACGGACCCACGCCCGCCAGCTCCGGCGACCAGCCCCGCGCCGCCAGCCCGGTGAACGTGTTCGGCAAGATCGACACCGACGCCTCGGTGTTCAAGGGCTCCGGGTATGGCGTCAGCGTGACCGTCGAGAAACTGGAGGAGTGAGCGATGGGCTACCTGATCGGCCTTGACACCGGCACAACCGGCTCCAAGGCCCTCATCATCGACGAGGCCGGCGAGCTCGTCGCCAGCGCCTCCAACGACCACACGCTCCAGACACCCAGGCCCAACTGGGCCGAGCAGGACCCGGCTGAATGGTGGCGGGCGACCACCGCCAGCATCCGCCAGGCCATGGCCGAAGCGGGGATCAGCGCGAGCGAGGTCAAGGGCCTCGGCCTCTCGGGCCAGATGCACGGGTCGGTCTTCCTCGACGAGAGCGATGACGTGATCCGCCCCGCCATCCTGTGGTGCGATCAGCGCACCGGCGAGCAGTGCGATTGGATCACGAACGCGGTGGGGGAGGAGCTCCTCGTCGCCGAGACCGCCAACCCCGCCCTGACGGGCTTCACCGCCCCCAAGATCATCTGGCTGCGCCAGAAGGAGCCCGCCAACTACGACAGGGCCCGCAAGGTCCTGCTCCCCAAGGACTACATCCGCCTCCTGCTCACCGGCGAGTACGCCACCGAGGTATCCGACGCCTCGGGCACGTCGCTGCTGAACGTCAAAGAGCGCCAGTGGTCGGACGCCGTGCTCGAGAAGATCGACCTGCCGAAGGACACGCTCCCCACGGTGTACGAGTCGCCCGAG
>JASFTE010000037.1:0-15090 GCA_050114035.1 Armatimonadota bacterium
CGCCGTACTGGCCTCCATCCTCTTCCCGGTCTACTCGCGCACGCGCGAGAAGGCCCGTTCGGCGAAGTGCATGAGCAACATGAAGCAGCTCATCACGGCATTCATGATGTACGCCGATGACAATGACGGCCACTACCCCGGCGGCTACGACTACGACAACGTGGACCTGCACCCGCTCTGGGATCCGTGGGAGTGGACGTTCGTCTTCGAGGTCACCTCCCAATACTACAGCAACGAGACTGACATACTGAAATGCCCCTCGGGCCCGGAGTCCGCCTGGTACGAGTACGGCTACGGGATCGACTGGCGCACCGTCAACGTCGGCTACAACAAGTACATGTATTTCCTGGGCTGGCACTCGGAGTCGGAGCTCGTCCGGGCGCCCGGCGGCATTTCGCGCATCACGGTGCTGGCGGACTCCAGATTCCCGGGGATCTACAACGACACGACTGACGACGACTGGGCCCCGCCGGGCGCCGCGCCGGGGATGGCCCGCACTCAGTTCGCCAACGGCGAGGGGGAGCCGCGGCACGGCGGCTCGAACTTCGCCTTCACCGACGGGCACGTGGAGCTGATCCAGTGGCGCAAGTTCGTGCACGACCCGGTGGCGGGGCTGCAGTACCCGATCATCAATCCGGAGAACCGGCGGCCGTTCTAGATGGGCGCCGTGGCCCGCGGCGCATCGCGCAAGAAGAATGACGCGGCCCGATGGCCGCGTCATTGTGGTCTGACGTGCTGTCCCCGGCCCGGCTGCGCCCGCTCCCGTGCCCCTATGCGGGCACCATGAGGGACACCTTCGGCGCGACGGCGTGCATGCTCGCCACGACACTCGGGTCCCAGAGCACGCCGCTGTCATCGTCGAGGCTGCGCAGCGCCTGCTCCGGCGCCATGGCGCAGCGGAAGGGCCGGTCCGACGTCATTGCATCGTAGGCGTCGGCGAGCCCCAGCACGCGCGCAGAGAGCGGGATCTCGTCCCCGGTGAGGCCCTCTGGGTAGCCGCTCCCGTCGTACCGCTCGTGATGGAAGTATACGCTGGGCAAAATGCGCGAGAGGTGTTTGACGGGCGATATGACGTCGCGGGATATGACCGGGTGCCGTTTCACGAGCGTCCATTCATCGGAGGTCAGTGGGCCGGGCTTGTGCAGGATGCGCAGATCAATCGCCGCCTTGCCCACGTCGTGCAGGAGCGCGGCATACTCGAGCAGCTTGATGTCGCGAGAGCCAAGGCCCATGCCGCGGGCCATGTTCACGGCATAGTCGCGCACCCGCGCGCTGTGGTTGCGCAAGTAGGGGTCCTTGCTCTCCATGAGGCGCACGAGCGTGAAGATCAGCTCCATGCTGTCGGCGAGCTCGCGCAGGTGGTAGCACCGCTGCTCCGCGCGTTCCACCGCCGTGACGAGGTCACGGATCCGGAACGGTTTGACGATGTAATCGTACACGCCGCGGCGCATCAGATCCACGGCCTGCTCCACGGTCGCATGTCCCGTGGCAACGAGGACCACGACGTCGTCGCCGTACATGGACACCACGGTGTCGAAGACCTCTTCGCCCCCGACCCGCGGCATGCGCAGGTCGAGCAGCACCATGTCGTATCTGTAGCGTCTGACGGCCTCGATGGCCTCCACCCCATCCCTGGCCACTGTGACATCCGTGAACCCACGTTGCCTGAGCGTGTCCGACACCAGGTCACGGATCGCCTCGTCGTCGTCGGCCAGGAGTATGGCGAGGTCCTTTCGTTCAGTCCCAACCAAGTCGACGGCCATTGTATGCCCCCCCCTCCCCGAGATGCCCACGGCATCTGCGTCCATCGCCCCTGCCCGTCTATGGCGGCCGAGCCGGCAGCGAGACGGTGAATGTGGCACCATGGCCCAGGGAGCTCTCCACGGCGATGGCGCCGCCCAGTCGCTCCACGATGGCCTTGGCTATGGATAGTCCCAGCCCCACGCCGTTCCCATCTTGCTCTGCCACGCCATTGAGCCTGTGGAACTTGTCGAAGATTCTGTCCAGATGCTCGCGCGGAATGCCCACGCCCTCGTCGCTCACCGTCACCACGGCGCTGTCGTCGCCGTTGGCCGATACGGCCACGCGCACCTGTCCGCCGGAGGGTGTGTGCTGTATGGCGTTGTTGAGCAACTCCTCGATCACCTGGCGGACGCGACGCGGATCAGACTCGACGGTCGGCATATTCGCCTGCGGGCAGACGAGTACGTCCACGCCATCTTCTCTGGCGCGCTCCTCGGCCGCTGCGCTGGCCGCTGTCGCGATGGTCGCCAGGTCGGTGGGCTCCAGAAGTACCTGAAACACGCCGCCCTCAATCCTCGACAGATCCAGGATGGTCTCAACGAGGCTCCGCAGCTTGGCGCTGTTGCGATCCACGGCCTCGATGCACTCGCGCTGCCTCTCGTTCAGCTCGCCGGGCGTGCCGTCCAGCAGCAGCTCCACATAGCCGCGGATAGATGTCAGCGGAGTGCGCAGCTCGTGCGACGCCGCGGTGATGAACTCCGATTTCATGCGCTCGAGTTGCTCCTCAGCGCCAACGTCCCGGAAGACGATGGCCACGCCCGCCGGCTCCCCCCTGTTGTTGCGGAACAGCGATGTGCTGAGCCGAACGGTCCTCGACTCGCCGTTGTGCGCCTCGACGCCCATGCGGACCTCGCGCAGGCCCGCGTCGGTTGCGAGGGTCGCCCGCACCGGGCACTGCGTGGGCGGAATGCCGAGGAGAGTGGCCCAGCGCCTGCCCGCGGCCTTGCCCGCGGGAATCCCGAGGACACGCTCGGCCTCGGCGTTCAGGAACGTCACGCGCGTGTCGAGGCCACACGTCACCACGGCCTCGCCGAGGCTGTGGAGGATGGCCAGCATGCGGTTGCGCTCCTCACCCGAGGGCGCCCCGCCATCCATCGGCTGGGCGTCGGGAGGCGCGACGTCAGGCAACGCACCGCGCTTGTGTTGCTGGAGTTGCTTGAGGAGGTCGGCGTTCTGGGCCGCGAGCCGGCGTTTCTCCAGTGCATTGCGCACGGACGCGACGAGGCTCTCGAAGGCGAAGGGCTTCTGGATGTAGTCATACACCTCGTGCCGAAGTGCGTGAATGGCCGAGTCCGCGGTTGCGTGCCCCGTGATGATGATGATCTCGGGACGGCCCCCGCGATCTCCATCGAGGGAGGCCAACAGGTCGGCTCCCGACATGTCAGGAAGGCGGAGGTCGAGTATGACCACGTCGAAGGGGTGGCGGACCAGCGCCTCGCGGGCGTCGGTCCCCGTGGCCGCGGCCCGGACCGTGTGCCCCTCCTCCGACAGGCAATCCGTGAGAAGCTGCCGGATGGTCAGCTCATCATCGACGACGAGTATATTGCCAGGATCAGCCATTGGGCCGGCGGCCTCTCGTGCAACGGAAGGAGCGGCGGACATCCACCCTCACACGCCCGCGCCAACTAAGCAACGCCCCCGGAAACGGCGGATACTGCGGCCCAATCCGCCTCTCCGGCAACCAAGGGGTTTGTACCACGTGACGGTAACAATACTGTAAACCTACGAATGTCGATTTGGGCGCCGGTATGAGCATCGGTCGGCCGGGGGGCAGAGGAGCGCGGTTTGGGGGCGTCGGGCGAGAAATGGCCGTGGGACGACGGCGCTTGGCGGCGGCTGGCCCGGGCCGGGTCAGCCGCCCCACCCGGGGATCAGGGGTTGGAGCCAGTCGAACAGGAGGAACTCGAGCCGACCGATGAGCAGCGAAACGCGGGCCATGACGGTGTATCCGAAGCCGGCCCCGAAGCCGAGCATCAGGAAGTAAATGCCGACGCGCGACGCACCGCCGAGCAGGCCGCGATGCTCTCTGGAGAAGTAGAAGTAGGCGAGGGTGCAGATCACGCCAAGAACGATGATCGTGTGCCCTACTGAGAGCCATGCGTCGAAGCTGCCGTCGGGCGAGCGGGCCACGACGGGCAGCAGCGTCGCCTGGAGCTGCGGCAGCATCTTCCCGTGAATCGCCATCATGGCGCCTACCCCCGCGCCGTACCCGACCACGGTGGCCATGGGGATGCGGGTGAGCCAGGCGTAGCCGGGGATGAAGCGCGCAAACCATAGGAGGCCAAGGAGCACCGGTATGATGACATAGTAGTCAGGTCGGTCCAGGTCCGCCCTCTTGGGGTCGAAGAGCGGATACACCATCTTCGGCAGCACCGTCTGATGGTACACCAGGGCCACGCCGTACCCGACCGACACACCCACCAGAATGTGTTCAGCGATCTTGTAGAACACGTTGTCCTTATACAGGAAGCTGTAGATGCACAGCGTCAGGATCGCGGCGATCCAGACGCCGATGACCTCCCAGGACATCGAAGGCATAATGCACTCCCTCTGCCGGTACGCTTACTCCCCTCGACGCGAGCGTGCGCGGGTGATGGCGTAGGCCGCGTTGCCCATGAGCACGAACAAGACGATGAGGGCGTGGGCAAAGGACTGAGCCGTCATGCGCGTCGTCCCCTTGCCCGACTGCTCTATGAGCGTTTCGTACTCGGCCGCGCCCTTGAGCCCGCCGAGCAGACCGACAAGCTGTCCCGACTGGATGTACGGGTAGTAGTCGGCACCCATTACCGCCGTGACACCGGCGGCCACCTCCTGCTCGAATCGGGCGCCCACGAGGGCGATCCAGGTATCGGGCGAGGAGCTGGAGGCCAGATCGACTACGAGAGCGACGTCATCGTACGATCGGGCACGGGACATCAGCGGCAGATCGCTCATCTTCGTCCCGCTGTGGTCCTCTTTGAACGTGCCCGGGATGTCGGTTGCCATGCCCATCAGTACGGGAAGCACGCCCGGCTGCCAACCCAGGTTGACGTAGTCCTCGCCGGCCGTTTTCCCGAGCTCCTTGCCAGTCTCGTCCATGGCCATCTCGCAGAGCGGCGCCCCCGTGAAGTTGAGGGCGACCCCCAAGACCTTTATGTTGCGCCCGAAGCAGTGACGCAGGAGAGCCGTGCCCATGGGATACAGCTCCGGCGCGGCGGACGGGCCGAAGTCGTACGCGAGCATCACGACGGAGCCCTCCGGCAGGCTCTCGATCTTCTCGTGGAGCATCTCAACGGTTGGGCTGGTCTTTCCCACAGGCAGCTGCAGCCCCCAGAGCGTGGGCACGATGACGGCCGCGGCCATGAGTAGGAAGATGTAGCGCCTGTCGATGCGCTGCATCCGCTCCACAATGCTGACGTGCGCCGCGTCCCGTTGCTCCAACCCAATGCCCTCCTACTCGCCGCCGAGGTAGGCGCGTTCGATGCCCAGAATGATGCGCAGCGAGGTCGCCACGATGCCCAGGGAAACACCCAGGATGATCCCGCGCTTCGCGGCCGTCACGGGGAATTGCAGGAGCCACTCGGCAATATCGGGCGTGCGCTCGTAGATGAACTCCCCCAGAGGCACGCGCCCGAGCATCACGAGGACGGCCGCTGCCAGCAGCACCGTGGCCTCGGGCGTGCGGGCGCGGAAGGTGCGATACGCCGCCGACGCCACGAAGAACGCCAGAAGCGAGAACATGGTGGCCTCGAGCGGCACCAGCACGTTGTGGAACATGAAGTCCGCCGGCGTCCCGGATTCGATGCCGTAGCCGATGCCTATGACCGCCGTGCCCGCGCAGGCCACGAGAGCGATGAGGCTGTAGGGCCAGTTGGGGTCCTTGCGCCGCAGCCGATCTCCGTGCACCCGTACCAGGCTGCCGACCCCGAGAACGAAGGCGAAAGCGCCGACAATGATGAGCCACTTGGCAGCCCGCTCATTCAGCTCCGCACTCACCGCGTGCGGCACCAGGAACTGCACCATCATGAGCACGCCCATCGTGAGACAGATCAGCACCGGCAGGCGCATCCGCAGTGTGAATCACTCCCCGTGGCTAACCAGGCGCGAACAGGCCCACGAATCCGTCCACGAACCTCTCCACCCACGGCCAACGCGAAACCAGGTACGCGCCCGCCGTAACGATGATGGCTCCCACTACGAGCACGCTCGATATCAGGAGCTTGCCCCAGTCCTGCCCCTTGAGCGTCCCGAGCATGAGGGGATCGCGTGACAGGTAGGCGCTGGCCGCGTAGAGCTCCTCGCCCATGAGGGTGTAGTCGCATGTGGTGATCAAGAACGGGAGCTGTGTGTCCGAATCGGTGCCGGCGATCTGAATGGCGCCGGTGTCGGCCCCGGTTTCCGCCAGAATCAGGGACTCGGCGAAGAAGGCGCCCATGTAGATGTTGGTCGCCGGCCGCTCGCGCAGCATGATGCCGTCCACGGCGGCCACGTAGGCGAACTGTGAATCGGTCACAAAGAAGATGCTGTCGGGATCGAAGGCGTCGGCGTGACCGGCCTCCAGGTAGGCCTGGCGGACGATCTCCCGCTCTGTGCTCATCACGATGGGATCGCGGCAGGGGACGATCAGAGGCGTCCCATACTCGGCGATCCGCCGGGCCACGCGCCGTAGGATGAGCATGGCCGCGATGGTGGCGATGTCGGCGGCATCGCCAAGGCCAGACACGTAGAGGATGGGCCGCCCCATCTCCGTGGCGCGACCGATAGCGTCGTCGAGTGCCTCGATGCCGGCAATCGGCCGCACGTACAGCTCCTGGCCTCGCCGCGCGGCAGAGATGAAGAGCAGCACGAATCCGCTGTACGCGACGAGCCAGACCAGCACGTTGGTGCGGCCGACGTTGTACAACCGCCCCGGCGCCACTACTGCGTTGCTCCGCGTTGGTTGAGACCGGGCCGCGCCCGCCAGCGCGCGGACGCCGTAGCGGTACTCCGTTCGCCAGTCGGCCTTCTTGTCCTGGAACTCCGTCGCGCCCGCGTCTGCCTGCCCGACGGCGGTCTCCTCGCCCTCGGAGTCTTCGAGACGCACGATCTGATAGCCAGTCACGGTGCCTTCGGCAGCGCCTTCGTCAGGCGACGCTGTCCAGGAGATGTTGACCACGCCGCCGGGGTCCTTGGGGTTGTCGTCGTCCTCTGCTTGGACGTTGACTGGCGGCGCCGGCCCGGGGAGCTGCCTGGCCGACTGCACCGGCCCTGCGCCGGTCACCGACTCTTGCTCGCCTCCATCAGCGTCCACCGCCGTCACCGCGTAGTAGTAGTCCAAGCCGTCGGTAGTGCTGGTGTCAGTGTAGCTCGTGTCAGGATCGGTCATCTCGTCGGGTCTGGCCACCGCACCGATGGGCTTCAACGGGCCCACGGAGGATATCGGGGCTCGGCTGCGGTAGATTCTGTATTGGGCCAGGTCCGATGCGGGAGCGTAGTGCGACCAGTCCAGCTCGATGGCCCCGCCCGTGTCCTCGGGGCGGTCCTGGACCGTCAACGTGGTGATGGGCTCCGGTCCGGCCTCCGGCCCCTTACGGCACGAGGCGAGCGACAGCGCGGCGCTGCAGAGCAGGAGTGGCAGGCAGTATCGCCGCACGCCGATGTGGGCTCCCTTACCCAGTCTGGATCAATTCCACGTTCGCCCGCGGCAGGCAGACCCGCTCGCCGCCTGTCAGCTCGGCCTCAAGGACGCGAACGGAGGCCTCCGTTTCGATCTTCTGAAGCTGCTCAGGGAGACCGGTGACCGTTGCCAGGGCGCCGAAGTGCGGCTCTCTGATGATTCGCACCACCGACCCGACGTCGATCCCGGAGCTCACATCAGCCGCGGCGGCCTGCTCCGTGGCGGCCTCGGGCACGATCACCTCCGGGCGGATCACTCCCGCCCTGATCTGCGTCGCGCCGTTGATCGCGGCCTTCTTCCCCTCGCGCTCCTTCAGGAGGGCGAATGTCCGCTCGGCCATGTGCAGGACGCCGAAGCCCTCGGTGAGAATGACCGTCGTGCCCACCTCCTCCTGCCCCGTGATCGCCACCCCGAGCGGCTCGCCCATGAACTGCTCCAGATCGGCCTGGTCCACGCCGCCCACCACAAGCCCAGCCGCACCCACCTCCGCGGCGCGCCTCATGGCCGCGGCGTCCGCATGTGACCCGCCGACGAGCACCAGGCCGCGGCACGACTCATCCATGGCTTCCGCACTGAGCTCCTGCCCCCGATCCTCAGCGAGGAGCCGCAACGGCCCATGTGCTTCGCCGCCGATGCCGAGAATCCCTTGCACCAGGGCGGCGTGGCATTCCACGACAGCCCCCTCGCCGGGCAGCACCTCGACGACGGTTCCGTCCACGTAGGCTGCGATCTCAACGGGGATGGGCGGCTCGCGGAAGAACACCTCGCCGGTGACCGATGAGATGCTCTCGATGGTGCCGGCGGTGGGCGCCTCGCAGCTCGACTTCAGCAGCCCGAGGAACGCGGCGGCCCGGGCGATCTCCTCACCCTCCTCCACGCCGTCGCCCTCTCCCTTGAGCATCGCCTCGGCCACCTCGCTCGGCTGCAGGCTCAGCCTGTGCGCGACGTTGACGGACTGGATATTGCCCGGCAGCGCCGTCGCGGCGACGATCTGCTCGGCGGAGACGGCGTCGCCCACGGCGACGTGCACGTCGCCCTCCAGAGGGAGCAGACGCTGCCTCCGCAGCAGGGCCGACTCCGTTACGCGCAGGCCTGGAGTGTACGCATGTGCCACCGGGCTACTCCTCGTGGGCGCTGGGGTACGCGTCCAGCGCGCTCCACCACTGCCGGATGTGCTCCGCGCGGGAGCCAGGATCGTCGGCCAGCTCCAGCGGCCGCCCACGGGCGTCAATGATGATCCCGGAGACGCCGCCGGTGACCTCGCGGCTCACCGCCGTGCCCCGTCCCTCGCCGCAGTCGAAGCGGCGCGTCGGGTCTGCCGTAAGCTCGCCCCTCGCCTCCGGCGGCAAGTCGAGAAGAGCCATCTCGCCGAAATTCACAGTCGCCCTCTGCCGCCCCTGATCCGACTTCAGCGTCACCTCCACGCAGTCGGCCCCGAGCCTGTCTGCCCCCACCGGCGCGACGCAGACGCCGAGCGCGATCAGGCAGTCGCGCTTGAACACGCTCGCCGCCGCCTCGGGCTGCACCGCCGCCAGCACACCGAGCTGCGGCATCATGAAGATGCTGTCCACGGCCAGGGACGTGATGCCCTCAGGCTGGAAGGCGTCGATGAGCATCAATGCTGCCTGCTGCCGCCGCGGCGCGTGCGACAGCACCCCCCCGCTCCCAACGACTAGGTCCAGATTCATCATGTCAATGAGCGTCTCGCCCGTGAGCGCCTGGCTGAAGGCATCCGAGATCGTTCGCTCCTGCCGGACGCCACTGAGACCGACGGCCAGCAGCTTGTGCTGCTCGAAAGAGAGCCGCAGCGCCTCCCGCGCCACGGCCTGCTCCAGCATCAGATCATTGAGCGTCTGCGGGATCGTGGTAGGGCGGATCATCTTGTTGCGGATGCGGTTGCCGATGTCCGCCTCGTCCCCGCGGTCGGGCACCCAGCGGAGGATGTTGCCCATGCCCGTCTCGGCCAGCACGTTGGAGATGCTGTAGCTCATCCCGAAGTTCGCGCTCACCGTGCGGTTGAACGCGCCCCCGAACACGCTGAACACGTCCGTCGTAGCCCCGCCGATGTCCACGCCGATGACGTTGATCCCCTCCTGCTCGGCTATCGTCTGGATCATGGAGCCCACGGCCGCCGGCGTGGGCATGATCTCGGTGTCCACCCACTCCATCAGCCTCGGGTAGCCGGGCGCGTGGGCCATCACGTGCTCCAGGAACAGCTCCTGGATCTCCTGCCGGGCCGGGCCGAGGTTCTCGCGCTCCAGCACGGGCCGCAGGTTGTCCACGATGCGCAGCGCCGTCGTATGCTCGAGGTTCTCGCGCACGACATCGCGAGCGTCCACGTTCCCGGCGAAGATCACCGGGAGCTGGAACTGCCTGCCGAGGCGCGCCTGGGGCCTGGCGGCGCGGATCAGCTCGGCGAGCTGCGCCACCTTGTCAACGGTGCCGCCGTCGGTGCCCCCGGAGAGCAGGATCATGTCGGGCCGCAGCTCGCGCATCCGCCGCACGCGCTCGTGGGGGGCGCGACCGTCGTTGGTGGCGATGGCGTCCATCACAATGGCCCCGGCCCCGAGGGCGGCCCGGGCCGCGCTCTCCGCCGTCATGGTCTTCACGACGCCGGCCACCATCATCTGCAGCCCGCCGCCGGCCGAGCTGGTGGAGAGGTACAGGTCGGCGCCCCTCCCGTCTGCGGCCGGCTGCAGAATGGCGCCGTCCTCAATGAGGGTGCGGTCGGAGAGCTCCTCGACCTCTGCCACCGCGTTCAGCACCCCGCGGGTGACGTCTTCGAACGGGGCCTCCACCGTGGTGGGCGCCTCGCCGCGCACCGTGAGGCGGAACTCGGCGCCCGTGTGCTCGATGAGGATGGCCTTGGTGGTGGTGCTGCCGCAATCCGTCGCGAGGATGACGCGTGGGTCGCCGGAAGCGGCTCGATTTCGTTTGCCGCCGCTCATGCGGGTACCGAGTGCTCGTGCGCAGCGTGTGTGGTGACCGAAGCTCCGGAAACGACGACGTATCGTAGCAAGTTGCAGTTGGGCAGTCAAGCAAAGACGGCACGGTGGGAGGGGAACGGCGCTCCCGCAACACAATGTCACGAACAGGGCTTGCCTCAGCCAGCCGATTTCTGTTCTAATGGGGCTCACACACCTGCCCGTGGAGGATGATCATGCCCGTCAGAATCAGCCTCACCGTCAATGGGAAGAAACAGGCCGTCACAACAGACCCGCAGCGGCCGCTGCTGGATGTGCTGCGGGAAGACCTGGGGCTTACCGGCACCAAGTACGGCTGCGGGGAGGGGATGTGCGGGGCCTGCACGGTGCTGATGGATGGCAAGCCCGTCCGCTCGTGCATCACGCGGGCGACGCAGGCCGAGGGCAAGGCGATCACGACCATTGAGGGCCTCGCGGAGGGCGATGGCCTGCACCCGGTGCAGCAGGCATTCCTCGCGGACGGGGTGCTGCAGTGCGGGTACTGCGCGCCGGGCATGGTGCTGACGGCGGTGGCGCTGCTCAAGGAGAACCCACGTCCCACTGACGCACAGATCGTGCGGGCGCTGAACGCCAACATCTGCCGCTGCTGCTGCTACGCGGACATCCTGGCCGCCGTGCGCCGAGCGGCAGGCCGCAGGGAGGGGGTGAGCGCCCGATGAGCACCCCTCCGCGCGGAGAGAATACAGTGGATCCGCCAGGGGATCACTCCGTGAGCCGGCGCGGCTTCCTGCAGATCCTGGGCGCCGGGATTCTCATCAGCGTGAGCGGCGGCGTGGCCAGCGCACAGCGGCGAGGTAGAGGCCGGAGCCGTGCGCCGCGGCCGCTCTCGACGCGGCTGCACATCGGGGAGGACGGCACCATCACGGTGATGACCGGCAAGGTCGAGTTGGGCCAGGGCGCACGAACCGAGCTCAGCCAGGCCGCCGCCGAGGAGCTGCGCGTCCCCCTGGACCAGATCCGGCTCGTGATGGCCGACACGGACCTCGTGCCCGACGACGGCGTGACAGCCGGCAGCCGGACGACACCTGGCACGGTCCCGGCGGTCCGCAGAGGAGCGGGGGCGGCGAGAGAGATCCTGGTCGAGCTGGCTGCCCAGCAGTGGGAGGTGGACCGCTCGGCTCTGCAGGCGCGCGACGGCGCCGTCACGCACGCGGCGAGCAAGCGGCGCCTCACGTATGCCGAGCTGGCCAAGGCCGGGCGCGTGGACGAGGCCCTCAAACGGCCGATACCCTCCGACGTCGAGCTCACGCCGGTGCGCGAGTGGAAGGTGCTCGGCACGTCGCCCCAGCGGCCCAACGCACGGGACCTCGTGACCGGGGCCCATCGCTACGCGTCCGACATCGTCCGCCCCGGGATGCTGCATGGCAAGGTCCTGCGTCCGCCCTCGTTCGGGGCGACGCTCACCCCCATCGACCTCTCCGGGGCCCAGGCGATGGAGGGCGTCACCGTCGTGCGCGACGGGGACTTCGTGGGGTGCGTCGCCCCCACGTCCTTCCGCGCCGCGCAAGGCATTGAGGCCCTCGCCAGGGCCGCCTCGTGGGAGACCGTGTCGCAGCCGTCCAGCGCGAAGCTGTGGGACCACCTGCGGGAGCGCACCTCCGGCGGCGGCAGCAGAGACTCCATCGACGATGCCCTCACCGCGGCAGACAGGACCCTCCGGGCCGAGTACCACACGGCCTACATCCAGCACGCCCCGATGGAGCCGCGGGCCGCTGTAGCCGAGTGGAATGACGGACGGCTCACGGTGTGGATGAGCTCGCGGGCGCCGTTCAGCGCGCGCTCGGAGTTGACACGGACCTTTGCGCTGCCCACGGAGCGCGTCCGCGTGATCGTCCCCGACACCGGGGGCGGGTTCGGCGGGAACCAGAGCTCCGAAGCGGCCGTCGAGGCAGCACGGCTGGCGAGGGCAGTGCGCCGGCCGGTCCGGGTGCAGTGGACGCGCGAGGAGGAGTTCACCTGGGCGTACTACCGCCCGGCGGCGCTCATCCAGATCCGGGCGGGCCTGGACACCAAGGGCGCGATACTGGCGTGGGATTTCGTCAACATCAACTCCGGCCGCGCGGCCGTGGACTCGCCGTACGACATACCGGCGAAGAGCGCCGTGTATCGCCGTTCGGAGTCGCCGCTGCGTCAGGGCTCGTACCGCACCCTCGCGGCCACCGCCAACAACTTCGCCCGTGAGTCGTTCATGGACGAGCTCGCCGCCGCGGCCGACGCCGATCCGCTGGCGTTCCGGCTTATGCACCTGCCGCCGGGCCGGCTCAGGGACGCGCTGGAGGCGGCGGCGAAGCGGTTCGGGTGGGAGCGGCGCAAGCGATCGACGGGCGCCGACGTCGGCGTCGGGCTGGCCTGCGGCACGGAGAAGGCGTCGTATGTGGCCGCCTGCGCGGAGGTGGCCGTTGACCGCGGGTCGGGCGCCATCGAACTGCGGCGGGTCACGCAGGTGTTCGAGTGCGGGGCGGTCCTGAATCCGGACAACCTGCGCTCCCAGGTGCACGGGTGCATCATGATGGGGCTGGGCGCGGCCCTCAGGGAGGAGATGGTGTTCGAGGACGGCAAGATCCTCAACCCGCGCTTCAGCCAGTACAAGGTGCCGCGGTTCGAGGACGTCCCCGAGCTGGACATCCACTTGCTCAATCGACCCGACATCGAGCCCGCGGGGGGCGGCGAGACGCCGATCATCGTCATCGCCCCGGCCATCGCGAACGCCGTGTACGACGCGATTGGGGTGCGGGTGCGGGACATGCCGATGCGGATTGGGACGAGGGGGTAGGACTGAAGGCCACACCCGTGCGCAGCGGGAATGCTGGGGCCACGCTGAGCAGTGTCCGGAGTCCTGGGGATGCGGCCCCGGCACGGACAGCGGAGAGAATATGATGGCAACGCGCAGAGGTGACGCGCAACCAGCGCAGGCGGATGAGTTGCTCGGCGTGCTGCGTGCGCACCTGCCGGAACTTCGCGAAGGCTGGGCGGTACGCAACCTGTGGGCATTTGGCTCGTTCGTACGAGGGGAAGCCACCACGGGAAGCGACCTGGACCTGTTGGTGGAGTTCGACCGAGCGCCCACGCTGTTCGAGTTCGTGCGCCTCGAGCGCCACATTCGGGAGCTGCTCGGAGTCAGTGTTGACCTCGTCATGAGGACGGCCCTCAAGCCGACCATCGGCGCGCGCATTTTGGAGGAGGCTGTGCCGGTGTGAGCGCGCAGCGCGACTACGCGGACTACCTCGCGGACATCCTGGACGCGGCAGAAAAGGCGGAGCGGTTCGTCGCCGGAGTGGACTATGAGTCCTTCCGAGCGAACGACGAGAAGGTCTTCGCGGTGGTGCGGGCGCTCGAGGTCATCGGCGAGGCCGCCAAGCAGGTACCCGATCCAGTGCGGGCTGAGTACACCGAGATTCCCTGGCCGGACGTGGCGGGAATGCGCGACAAGCTGATCCACCAGTACTTCGGCGTTGATCTTGAGGTCGTCTGGCGTACCGTCCAGGAGGACTTGCCGACGCTGAAGGCAACCGTCAGGGGCATGCTGGAGGACCTTGGGCCAGCTTCCCGCGACCGCTAAGCTGGCTGCTTGCCAGATCCGGCCCAGGTGGCGCCGTGGGCTGGCGCATAGGCGCCTCGCCTTGAGGACCCACTCGGACTCGACACCCGTGTGCTCGACCAGCCCGCCCTGCATGCAGGCAGGAGCGGCGAGGCGCCCATCATCGCCATCGCGCCGGCGCCGGCAGGAGAGGAGACCATGGGCCCGCCGCCCATACACAGCGGCTTTGCCCCGCTCGACGACGTCCTTCAGGGGCTGAGATACGGCGACAACGTCGTCTGGCAGGTAGATAGCCTGGACGACTACCGCTTCTTCGCCGACGCATTCGCCCGCACGGCCGCGGCGGAGGAACGCGACGTCGTGTACCTTCGATTCGCGCCCCATCCCCCCGCCATCGATGCCCACGAGGGCATCACGGTCCGGGATGTGGACCCCGGCCCGGGGTTCGACCAGTTCACCGCCGCCGTGCACCGCATCATTGAGGAGCGCGGGGAGCGCGCGTTCTACATCTTCGACGATCTCTCTTCGCTCGTGGCCGCGTGGGCGACGGACGAGCTGCTCGCCAACTTCTTCCAGGTTACCTGCCCCTATCTGGCGGATCTCGACACCGTGGCGTACTTCGCGCTCGCCCGGGGGCGGCACGCCCACAGCGCCATTGCCAGGATTCGCGACACCACGCAGCTCCTCATCGACGTCTACCGCGTCGGCGAGGACAGGTACGTCCATCCCCTGAAGGTGTGGGACCGATACTCGCCTCAGATGTTCCTGCCTCATCGCGCGTCAGGAGACACCTGGTCAGCAGTGTCATACAGCGGGGACGCTGCCGAGGCCGCAACGAGGGCTCATAGACAGCCTCTGCAGACGGCGGCTGATACCGTCGCCCCGTGGGAGAGTGTGTTCAACAGGCTGCTGCGGTATGACCGCCGCGGCGCAGAGGCGGTCGCCCTGGATCCGGAAGCTCTCGCGCTGAAGCAAGAGCTGTGTCAGATGATGATGGGCAGCCAGCCGGAGTTCCTCGACCTCGCCCTCCGGTACTTCACCCTCGACGATCTCGTCAACGTTCGCCATCGCATGATCGGCTCCGGCAGGATCGGGGGCAAGGCGGCGGGCATGCTGCTGGCGCGGCGGAT
>JASFTE010000038.1:0-14925 GCA_050114035.1 Armatimonadota bacterium
CTCGCACCACGGTCGCGCGTGGCAGGCAGGCGCGGGAAGACGTGAATCGTGCCTCTCTCGTCGCCCACGACGAGGTCGGCGAGGCCGTCTCCGTCCCAGTCGGCGAGCACCGGCGCGGAGAATGAGCCGACGTCAATGGGCGCGTCGCGCTGCTGCAGTGGCCGGGCTGAGCCGAAGACGCCCTCCGCCCGCCGCGTGAGGGCGACCACGGACCCGGCGCCCGTGCCCAGCAACAGGTCCATACGGCCGTCGCCGTTGATATCCGCGGCGGCCGGCGCGAGGGACTCGTCCTCCAGACTGCCTAGGGCCGCCGGGTCCACGGTGAGCGGCGAGGGTACGACCCGGCCGGCGTCGGCCATGTCGAAGAGCCGGAGCTCGCCGCCATGGGCGCCCACGGCGATGTGGCCTCCGGCGTCATCCGTCCATGCGGCGACCCGGGCCCGTCGGCCTCCACTCAGGGGCACCGCGTCTCGCTTGACTGGCTGTGCAGCGGCGAACTTCGGCGCTGTAGCGGTGCCCACGTTGAGCGCCACGAGCACCCGCCCGCTCTCGGCGCCCACGAGCAGGTCGAGGAGGTCGTCGCTGTTCACGTCCGCCGCCGCTGCCCCGCCGTTCTCCGGCAGCAGGAACTCGCCGTCCGGGCCCTGCAGGGGCGCACCGGGCGCCGCGGCCGTTCGCCCGCCCCGGTACAGGTACACCTCGCGGCCGACCGCCACGAGCAGGTCGAGGATGCCGTCGCCGTCCAGGTCGGCGAGCGCGGGGACGGACTCGTGGATCTCGTCGTCCGGTGATGCGGCCTCGCCAGCGGCGTTCATGATCCGTGCCGGCGCAAAGAGCGGCCGACTCGCCTGGCCGATGTTCTCGAAGTACAGCAGATCGCCGTATCGGGAGCCCGTGAAGAGGTCAATGTCGCCGTCGCCATCCCAGTCGGCGGCGGCCACGCTGACGCCATCGCCGCCCGTGAGAGGGCCGATGGGGTGGGTGAACACGTGACCGCTGACGGCGCCGCGGGCGGGGTCCAGGAGCTCCGGCAGCGTAGTGGCGCCCGTCGCCGGCTCGCGGCACGTACCGATGAGAAGCGCCGCGAGCGAAGTGTACAGGACCGCGGCGAGGCGGCGATGCGCCGCCTCACGGTTTGGCACACCGTTGGTCATTGACCTCGGCCGCGTTGTTGGGATCCAGGGCCGAACAAGGCACGCGCCCAGGCTACTCACCGGTGGGCGCCGCCGCAAGCAGCGCACTCACATTGCGCTGCACCTTGAGGGCCGCGTCGGCTATGTCGTCCATGTCGCTCTGCGAGGCGAGCAGGATGCTCTGCGACAGCCAGAGCCCCTCGTCGCATATGCTCTCGCACGCGGGACAGTCCACGTCCGAGTAGTCCGCCGGCGACGCTTCCACGATTGCCGGCGACTTGTACAGCGGGCTGTACCCCGTGGACAGTGGCACGCCCTCGGCCCGCATTGCCTCCACGAACGCGCCGCGCGGGAGGCCGTCGAAGCGGGCGGCATCGTATCTTGACATGAACAGATGGTACGCGTTTCGCGTGGCGCCCGGGGTGTTCTGCGCCGGCGTCAGGCCCTCGATCTGCGCCAGCCGCCGCGACAGATGCGCACCGTTGGCGTCGCGCAGCTTCATGTGCTCGTCTACGCGCTCCAGCCCCCCCAGCAGCACCGCGGCCTGGAACTGGGTCATGCGGAGATTCCAGCCCAGGATGTTGTGCTGGTACCACGCCCCGTCGGGGACGCGGCCGCAGTTGTGGATGGACCAGATGCGCTCGGCCAGCTCCCGGTCGTCCGTACACAGAGCGCCGCCCTCGCCGCCGGGGATGTTCTTACTCACCTGGAAACTGAAGGCCCCCACGTGGCCAAGGCCCCCGACGCGGCGGCGCTTCCACTCGGCGCCGTGCGCCTGGGCGCAGTCCTCGATCACGGACAGGGCGTGCTTCTGGGCTATCTCGTTGACGGCGTCCATGTCGCACGGGTTGCCGCCCATGTGCACGGGGATGATGGCCTTGGTCTTGTCGGTGACTGCCTCCTCGATCCTGGCTGGATCGATGCAGAATGTGTCGGCGTCGATGTCCACAAAGACCGGCACCGCGCCGGCGTACAGGACCGAGCTGGCGGTGGCGAGGAACGTATACGGCGGCACGATCACCTCGTCGCCGGGGCCAACGCCGACGGCGAGCAGCGCCACCTCGAGCGCCGTGGTGCCACTGGTGACGCACGTGCAGTGCTCAACGCCCACCCACTCGGCGAAGCGCTTCTCGAACTCCGGCACCACCTCGCCGCCCACTCCCCATTTGCCGCTCCGGGTCACCTCCACGACGCGCTCGACGTCGCGCTCCTCACAGATGGGCCACGCGGGCCACGGGCCGGCATGGCTCTTGTCCCCGCCGTGCAGAGCCAGTTTGTCCATGTCACGGCACCTCGTCGGGCGCCCTCGTCGGCGAGCGACGAAGGCGCGCGCGTTGTTCTGTCGTCGCCGGCGCGTCAACTCCCGGTATTCGTTGCTTCGACCCCGGGCCCACTGCTACCTTCCGCCGCCTCCGCACGGCCCGGGCTCGCGTTGGGGTCGAGGCGGTACACGGCAATCTCGGGGAAGGGATAGAGCCAATCCGCGGGAGCTTCGTGCATGTCCGCACCAGGCAGACGGCCGAGCTGCGCGGCCGGGTCGTACAGCACCTCGCCCACGTAGTGGCTCCACAACGTCTCCTGCAGGTTACGCCAGTCCGGCGTGCCGAGTCGCTCGTGATAGCGCACCCCGAAGCTGGTCGTGATGAAGAATGAGGGCAACTGCTCGGCCGAGTGCAGGTCGAAGCCGATGGGGCGCACGTCGTACCGAGACCGACGGAATCGCCGCCACACGCGGTGCTGCCCCAGGATGTGGCCCCCGTTCACGTACTCCAGGGGCGGATGGCAGAACCAGGGCGGCCAGATCAGGCCGATGGAGTCACCGGCCTCCGCCCCGGCGCGTGGCAGGCACTGGGCCCGGGGGCCGCCGTCTCCCGTGAGGCCGGCCATGGCATCGTCATACGCCCAGGTGTACAGCAGGGCATGGCAGAGCGCTGCCACAGCCGCGATTCTGACCACCATCAGCAGCGCGCGCTTGACGGGCAGCCCTGGCTCGGCGGCCCGTTCCCGGAGCTCGTGGAGCAGGCGCCCAACGAGCAGCGCGAGTATGGGGAGCAGGGGGATGGCGTAGCGCATATACCGAACCTGGGCGAGGCTGATGGAGACGTACCAGAGCAGGAGGAAGCTCAGCAGGAGCCAATCGCGCCGCCGGCGCTTGGCGAGGCCGAGGCCAACCGCGGCGAGGGACAGAAGAAGCGTGGGCCAGCCCAGGCCGTAGGCCAGGGAGCCGACCAGATGGAACACAATGCCCGGCGGCGTGGCGGCGACGGCGAGGTGCTCGCCGGTGCGCATGTGGTGCAGCTCGTAGGCGACTCCCTGGACCGACTCAACGCTGCCCCACCATTCACCGGGCGTGAGAAGCGCGTACGGACAGGCCACGATGAATGCGACCAGGAAGCCGCCGACTGCCAGTACCGTGCGCCGGTCAATGAGGCGCACCCATGTTCCGATGTCCCGTCCGCCTCTGCCGTGGCGAAGCGCGTGGGCAAGCAAGGGAAACAGGAGTGCCAGAGCGGCGTTGTACTTGGTCGCGGCCGCCAGACCGGCTGCGGCGCCGGCGACGGCGTACAGCCGACCGGGCACGAAGCGCCGGCTCTCGCCGCGCCGGCGACGACGGCCCGTGTGCGGCAATATGCGCGAGGCGAAGACCAGACAGAGCACCATCCAGAAGGTCGCGGGCACATCGACAGTGGCGAAGTGGCCGTGGACGGCGTGCAGCGGCATGATGGCCAGGACGACGGCGGCCATGAGGCCGGCGGTTCTGCCATAGAGGTTGCGGCCGACGAGGTACACCAACGGAACCGTCAGCACGCCGAGGACGACGGTGACGAGCCGGGCGTCGAGAATGAGCTTCGGCATCAGCGTCTCGATGCTCTCGAGACCGTCCAGCGGCAGATGATTGGCGACGGCCGCCACTGCCGCGACCAGGTGCATGTAGAGCGGGCCGTAGTTGAAGTAATGCGGACTCCATCCGCCGCCGAAGGCAACGGAGAGCGCAGTGGCAAGCGAGAAGTGCTCGTCTGGGTGGTAGGAGAAGAGGTGTGTCTCGTCCGGCAGGCCCCAGTACAGGCCCCACGAGCGCAACAACGCCGCCGCCACGAGTACGACCAGGGCCAGGGCGTACGTTCGCAGGGCTGCGGCTCTCGAGGGAGGCCTTTTTCTGCGCGCGCGTTGGTTCACAGGGGTCGGCGCCGCCCGCCGGGACACCGTCTGCCTGCAGCCTCGTCGGCGTGCCGGCGCTCGGCCGCAGATGCGTTACGTCGTCGTCGGGGGCGGCTCCAGGTGCATGATGGCGTAGTGCCGCGTCGGCCCCCAGCGGCCAGCGCCGTCCCTGGCGCGGATGTGGAAGAAGTACAGCCCCTTGCGCAGAGCGCCATAGCGCTTGCCGGGCGAGGGCCCTTCGCCTACCTCATCCGGTACCGTCCCCGGCTGGTCGTCGAGCTCGTAGCTGTAGTCCGTGATGCCCGTGGCGTCGGTAGCCTTCCAGGACAGTGATGGCGCGGCCTTCCCCGGGGCCCCGACAATGAAGTTGTCGATGTTGAAGCTGGCGCCGGGCTGGTTCTCGTACTCAGGCTGGTCCGCGAAGACGATCTGCTCCACGGTGAGCGAGGAGCGTCCACGCCTCTGCTGCCTCAGGTATGTGGTCACGTTGAAGGACGCATGATGCCAGCGGCCGTCGGCCTGCACGTTGGGCACAGCGGCCCCCTTGCTCGCGGGGCTGCCGGTGAAGGCGATGACGTGCCACGTCCCGCCGACCAGCAGACGCATATCAACTTCCATCCCGGGCGGCACCCTGTAGTCGAAGGAGACCCAGGGGTGCCGCAGCGCCTGGAAGTCGGTGTCGTGGGCCAGCGCGCGCAGCGCTCCGCGCACGTGCGTGATCTTCGCGCTGAAGCGCCCGGTGGCGGCCGCGGTGGAGTCCCGCTCGACCTTGGTCGTCCGGGTCGCTCCGGGCCCCGGGGCCCACGCGCCGAGGTCATGCTCGAACGTGTTCGTCACCGCCGTTGGGTGCGTGCCGCAGGTGATCTGATCCACGATTGGCGGGGCCGTGTCCTTGCTGTGGTCCATCGTCCAGGTCCAACTCGGCATCCGAGCCACGGCGTTCCCGGCGTAGTCAGCCGCCGATTCCAGCGCCACGGCAACCTGTTGCCCATCGGCGAAGACCACGGGTTTGGGGGCCACCTGCTGTCCATCCCACACGAGCGCTTTGCTCGTGGCGTCGTACGTGAGGCCCGGGTTCGTGATCCCGTACTTGCTCCCGGCAACGGTGAGAACGACGCTGCCGGGATCGATCCCGGCGCCGCCCTCGTCCGACAGCGGGATCTTGATTTGCGACCGGGCCTCTCGTACGCCGTCGGCAGGTTCGTGTTGTCCCACGCTGGGTGCGATGCCGTCCATAAGCACACGGTAATGCGCCGTTGGGCTCCAGTTGCCCGCCTTATCTGCAGCGCGCACGTGGAGGTATGCGTCCCCATGGGTGGGCTCGGCGAAGCTGAGCTCGGCGCCTTCGCCGCTGATCCGCTCGGGGGGCACCGTGTCGGGCTGTCGGTCGAGCACCCAACTGCCGCCCAGGATGCCGATGGGATCCGAGCTCTGCCACGTGAATCTCACCTCGTCGCTCGCCGCCACGATCGGCATGATGCGGAAGTTGTCGATCCAGTACGTGGCGTGCTGGGTGTTGGCCATAGTGCCCCAGTCGCCCACGATGAAGTGACGCACCACGTAGCCGGTCGCCTCCGGATCGGCAGCGGAGAGCATGTCGTAGAGGTTGAACTCCGTATGGTGCCACTGGTTGTCCCGGACGACGCCGGGCACCTCACCGATCTTCTGGAAGGTGTTGTCGTTGTCCGTGAACACGATCTTGCACCATTTCCCGTTGACGTAGACGGCGAAGTCGGCCCGGATGCGGTCGTTGATCCTGTAATCGAAGCTCACAATGCGGTGCTTCCCGGCATCGAAGGCAGTCTTGCAGATGTAGGCGCCGAACAGCCCGCCGTTACTGCGGTTATAGAGTCTGAGACTGTACTTGCCCCCGGCCGCCGTGCTGGGATCGCGGTAGACGATGGCCCCCTTTGTGCTGCCGTAGTTGGCCCACTCGCCCATGTCATGCTCGAAGGTGTTGTTGCAGAGGTACGGCGTGGCCGCCGTCACCGTTGGTGGCGGAGGCGGCGAGCGATCCGCCTCCTGGCTGACGGTGAAGGTCCACTTGGGCAGCCGCGCGATGGTGTTGCCCAGGTAGTCGCTCCCGGCGCGCAGCTCGAGCTCGACGCTGTCGCCGTCCGCGAGGGTCAGCCCTGCTTTGGACGGATCGAGACGTAGGCGGCCGGTCACGGCGTCGTAACGCAGGGCTCCGTCTCCGAGCTTGTGCTCCGCCCCGTTGACCGCCAGGATGAGGCTCTGCGGGTCGACGCCGACCCCCGCCCGGTCGGCGAGCTCGATGCCGATGTCAGTGGCATCGGACTTGCTGCCGGGCTCGGGTCGGAGTGCTGCGACGGTCGGCGGTGCAGCATCGACGACGATCTTGTGGTGCACAGCGGGCCCCCACGAGCCGTCGGCATGCTGGGCTCTGATGTGGCAGAAGTGCGTGCCCGCGGAGAGGCCCTCGGCGGTCAGTTCCGGTTCGGGCGCCGTGTTCTCCGCCGCCGGGACGGTGTGGGGATGCTGGTCGAGCGCCGTTGCGTACCCGACGGGTGGCGCCGGGCCGACGCGTGCACGGCCGGGCTGCCAGCTCAACTCCACCTCGGGCGGCCCCGCTGTCCCGATGCAGAAGTTGTCCAGGTACCACGTGGCGCCGGCGTGGTTGCCGCCGAACCCCGCGGTGAGGTAGTTGCTCGTGCTTCGATTGGCGAAGAAGAGATCGTCGAGGGTCAGCGGCTCGGAGTCGCCGAAGACGCGACGCAGGTGGCCCCAGAGATCGAAGTGCGCATGATGCCAGCGGTCGTCGGCCTCCACGTCCTCGATGGTTCCCAGGATCTGGGCCATGTAACTGGGTTCGTCCAGCCCCGTGAACACGATCTCGTACAGGCCGCCCTCGACCCTCGCGAATAGGTTCACTCGCACGTCCGGCGTGACTTTGTAGTCGAAGTCGATGTGCTTGACGCCGTGGGGGGCGATGTGCTCAACGCCCTTTGCGTCCCTGTACTTGGCGCCGGGCGGGGCGATGCGCTCGCTGCCGCTTGCATCGGAGTACCTGGCGCCACCCCGGCCCACGAGCAGAGGTTGATTCAGAGCCGTGGCGCCGAAGTCGCCGCCGGCGTTGATGTTCACGAGCCGAAGCGCGTGCCCGCGCCCGTTGAGGCCGCCCTCGACGATGGCAAGCGCAGCGCCGTCGGCGCCGCTGCGCATGGCGAACTGGCCAACACCGGACTCGAAGTCGCTGAAGCCCCCCGGATGCGTCGGAGATGTGACCAGGAGGGGGGCCCTCTGCAGCGGCAGGTCACCGGCGCTGAGGTACGGGAACATCGGGGCCGGCTCTGTCGTCGTCGTCTCCCGTTCGTAGCTGATTCGGACGCGGGCGAGCATGATGCCATTGTCGTGCGTCCAGATGCCGACGCGCCCGGCGGGGATGGGGTCCGGGTCGCGCGCCTGCAGCACGAGCTGGTTGTCCATGTACAGCGACAGCACATCGCCGATACGCTGTGCCTTCACCATCCACCACCGGCGGTGGAACTCCGTGGTGCTGAAGTCCCCGTCCTCGAATACGGGCAGCAGCGACGGCTTCTCCCGCGTCTCGGCCAGCACGGCGTGGCCCTTCATGATGCGGGTGTACATGTTGAGGCCGCCGCCGACGATGAAGCTGTATCCGCTGTCCGGGTTGGCGCCGTCCCCGAGCAGCGTGATGTTCATGTCGTTGGGGTTCTTGTATCCGCTGAAGGCCCCGAGCCCCATCTTGAAGGCGGCATACATGTCCACGGAGACGTCGCCCTCGAAGACGCGCTTGTTCCACAGCGCCGCGATGGCATCGCCGTAGCCGCCGTACCACGACCACTGCGGGGAGCACGTCCAGCGGGCCTGCATGACCCAGGTGCCGCCTCGAGGGACCCAGTCCGTCGGTGCGCCGGTGAAGGTGTAGTCGTAGACCTTGGGCGCGGCGATGGCCACGTCCGCCACCGTGAGCCCGAGCCCCTCTGACTCAAAGCCGATCCGATGGGGGCTGGGCAGCAGCGGCGCGGGATCGCCGCCCGGCTCCGGGGCGGCCGCCGCGGCCGGGATTGCCGGGAGACTCGCGAGAACAGCCGCGAGGGTACAAGTCACAAGGAGTGCTGTGCCTGTGCATCCTCCATGCGCCATCGGGACTGGCCTCCGCTCACCATGCGGCCAACGAGCCGGCTTACCGGCCCATCTTCTGCGTCAGAATACACTGCCCATTCACATATGCCAAGACGTGATCGCCCTTGTGCTCCACTCTCACCTCGGCATTCCCGCCCTTGGTCACGCCAACACGGCCTTCCTGCAGGCGCTCCTGCCCCCGGTAGTAGGTCAGTTGGAGCGTCGGATCGTCCTGAGTGGTCGAGATGACCAGGCGGTACGCGGACTGCGGGTCCTTCGGGTCGGCCGAAAGCGCTATGGTCGCCGAGCCGCTGCGCTGTCCCACCGAGGGGATCTCGAAGCTGATGGACTTGTCCCCGAAGAAGTCGCCCACGTGCCAATGCGCGGCCTTGCCTTCCCCGGGCATCCATTGGCCGGACTTCGTGGCCCACGCCTGCATCGTGGTGTCGCCGGGCGACTCGAAGCGGGGGAGAATCTTCGCCGGCCGCGCCCGTTTCTGGGCCCGAACGGACACGTTGTCGAAGGTGACGCGCCCCTGGCCGTCGGCATAGAGCCCGATGCGGCCGCCAAGGACCGCCACCGCGGCGCACTCCAGCACGCGCGCCCCGTCAACGAGCAGCGCAACATGGCCGCCATCGCAGGACGCCTCGAGTCGATGCGACGCGGCGACGCCCATCTTCGCCTCGGCCGCGCCCAGGACCGTGGTGTGGCCATTGGCCACGCGCAGGAGCTGCGCCCGACCGGCGTACGGGAGGCCGGAGCCCTGCGGCGCCCAGCGGAAGACGAGCCTCCCGGCATCGCTGGCGCGAAAGGCAATCCCGGCGCCGGCGCGCTTGCTCGCCTTGACGTCGGCGCCGTAGACGTAGTCCGTCCACACGGGATCACCACTTACCAGCAGGGACTCTTCGTGTCCATTCCGCGCGACGGTGCCCCTCCGTGGCTCTGTCCACTCGCCGCTCGCCGGTATCCACTTCCCCGGCATCTGCTCGGCGAAGTCGTCGCGGAACACCGTCCAGGACTCCGTCCACACGTCGTCGAAGTACGCGCCCTGCTCGCCCTCGGTGTAGAGGCCGATCTGGCCCTGGCCGAGCGCGTCGGTCTGCGCGGTGAGTACAGGCCTGTCATCGAGGAACGCCTCGATGTGCCCATCGGCGACGTTGACGCGGAGCGTGTACCACTGCTCTGGCACAATGCCGCCGGGGGCTTTGGCCAGGACTGCCTGCGCACCGTCCACGACAGATATGAGCTGCGTCCGGGCGCCCTCCGGGTCGGCCTCTGGGCCGCAGCGGAAGAGCAGGTAGTTGTCCGCGTCGTGGTAGAGGAACACGGCACCAGCGGGTCCTCCCTGCGACTTCACGGCGACGCTGTAACTGTAGTCATCCCAGAACCAATACTGCTGCGCCTGGCCTACAATGGTGAGAGCTTGGCCACCGTCGCTGCTCCCGTGGTAGCAGAAGGCATTGGGGCTGCGCGTGGGGTCCTCCTCGCGGCGGCTCTCGGTGCGGAGCTCCTTCTGCTGCCACGTGCCGCTGATGGCCTCCCACGGCGAGGTGGCGTTGGCCGAGCGCATGAAGTCGTCAGTCCACAGGAGGGGCGGGACGACCTGGACGAACGCGTCCGCCACCTCCATCCCGGTCGCCGCGTAGCCGACCTTGCCGCCGCTCAGCGTGCTGTCGTACGCCGAGCAGACGACGGCGTTGTCCCATATCAGGGACATGCGCCACGAGCGTCGCCGGAGGGAGAGCAGGTGCTCGCCACCGGTGATGGCGATGGTCTGGCCGCGGCCGATGTCGGTTATCTCGCCGTCGTGCACGCGGACGAACTGCACGAGCCCGTTGGCAAGCGTGACCTCATAGTGGTTCCGCTCGTCGTGGTAGTTGAAGAGGATCTGGGCCGTGGCGGCCGAGGCGTCGGGCCCGGCGTTGAGGGTAACGAGGAGGGTGAAGCTGTCTTCCTGCTGCTCGAGCCAGACGAACTCGCCGGGCAGAGGCTGTGCTCGGGCGGCGCTGCCGGTGGCCACGGCGATGGCAGCGCATACGCACAGTGCGACGGGCAAACGGCCATGCACGGCTGCCATAGAGTGAGCCTCCGTGGGCATGAGGCAAGGCGGGCGCTCCGCACGGGTGACACGGTTGAGGGCCGCGAGCACGGCTCCGGGCGGTCGGCGCCGTGGGGGCCTTCGCCTGCTGCGCCTACTTCTTCTGCACGGCACCCGGCGTGACTTTGACGCGCAGGCTTCCCCCGCCAGGCACCCAGCGCCTCGTGCGGGTCGTCAACAGTATCTGGTCGATGATGGCACCGTGCTCCCGGTGCTCGAACTCGATGGTATGGACGCCGGGCGTCAGCTTGATGGTGTCGGGCTTCTTCAGCCGCGTCCATATCCACGCGTCGTATGTGGGATCCTCGCCGAAGATGCCGACGCGCTTCCCGTCCACGTTGAGGTAGAAGGAGTTGGCGCACCCCTTCAGCGGCGACGGCCAGTATCGGCGGCCCCACAGCGCGTACGTGCCGCCCTGCACCTTCACCTTATAGACCACCTTGCCGCCGCTGTCGTTCTCCGATTTCATGTCGCTGCGGACGAACTTGCCGCCCGACGGGCCGGCCTTGGTGGGCGCCGCGTCGTCAGAATGCCCTGCTCGCGGCCCGACGAAGAGGGGTGCCTTGATGGTGTTGTGGTTCTCCGCCTCCCAGCAGATCGTCTCGTAACTGGCACTGAGCGCCGCCGTCGTCATCCACGCCGCAACGCCGGTGACCGCGGCAATGGCCAGAAGCAAGCACACCCTTGCGATTCCACGTCGAAAGCGCATCACGAATCCTCCTTGCGCGCGGGACGCTCCGCCGCTGCCCCACGAACTTATCATACCCCAGGCAGGGACGCGCGACCACGCGCTGACCCACGTCCAACCAGACCGCGCGCGTCGCCGTATCGGCCGTTCGTCGCTCTACTACCTATACTGACGCCTGGCTACGGGTGAGTGTTCCAGGGGATTCGGCTATTCACCCGTTGAGTGATGGGCATCACATGCCACGACGGCCGCGAGGGCGAACACGAGGAACACGGGCACGTACAGCCCACGGACGAAGGTGTCGCCGATGAGATTGGCGCCGGCAATGGCCACGAGACTGCCGCAGAGCCCGGCTGCGAGGCCCGGATGGATGGCGGCTGACAGGCGGCCATCGCCCCGGAAGGCGCACCGCACGAAGTAGATCATGGCCCCGACGAGGGCGCAGAGGCCCAGGAATCCCATGGATGACGCCGTGACGAGATACCGGCTGTCCGTGTCCGGCGGCCTGGTGTCCTCGCGCTGCGGCGCCAGGCCGTAGAAGCCGCCTACATGCGCCTGATAGCTGCCGGCGCCGACTCCGAGCAGGAACCTGGGATTGTTCGGATCGGCCAGCATGTCCACTGATGCCGACCACTTGATCCACCGCTGCTTGATGTCGCGTTCGTCTGCAGCCTCGCGGTACACGAGCACGTCCTCGCCTATTGCCGCGGCGTTACTCGGCAACAGCAGAGGCAGGAGCCCCAGCACCACAACAGCGCCGAGCGCCGCTGCGGCGAAGGCCGTGCGGGAATGCCGAGCGGCGACGACGATGCAGCCGGCCACGAGCAGTAGCAGATGCCAGCCGGAGAGGCACGTGACTACCCCGATGGCGATGATGATGCCGAGGCCGGCCTGCGCCCAGGGGCGGCGTTCGTGCAGCGCGAGCCCGAATAGCAGTGGGAGCGCGATCGCGAGGAAGCCGCCGTAGACGTACATGTTGCTCAGCAGGGAGCCGACGCCGATGGGGTCCACGGCGGCCCGGATTCCGTCGGGCTGGCCCCCGTACACGAGCCATTGCTGCAGTTCCGCGATGCGCTCGGCCGACAGGGCGACGGGCTGCACGTATGTGTAGAGACCGTAGAGGACATTGACGGCGGTCACCACAACGAAGGCGTAGAGGGCCAGTTGCGCCGCTCTCGCCTCTCGGAGGCCGTTGGCAAGGAGCATGTACGCCGCGACGAAGTACAGCCCGATCTGCATCGTCTCCTTGGCCGCGTTCACCACCGCGCGCTTGTTGGTCTCGAGCAGCTCGCCCACGGGTCGCATGAGATCGAGCGCCTGGAAGACCGAGAGGCCGGCGATGGCGGCGACCGCCCACAATGCCGCCGGCGGCATGGCGGCGCCGCGCAGGTCGCGCCGCAGGAGCCTGACCAGAAGCCACACGGCGAAGCCGAGTGCGACGACGAGGTCGGCCCACGCCAGGTACGGGGCCTCTCGCGCGCCCAGTGGCAGTTGCCAACTGAGCCGCTGGTTGCAGCCAACGACGATGAGCGCAATAGCGCATACCCAGGCGACCGTGTCGCTGCCGTTCGGGCGCTTCACACCAGCGTCCCCCAGAGCGCATACTCGTCCTCGGCCCCGCCGCCGAGCATGGACAGAACCAGCGCGGCCGCCAGCGCGGCAAGCACGTACGCGTGGAACAATGCTCCGACGCGCCGCGCGCCGGAGACGGTAGCGGCGACTATGCAGAGGAGGCCGTACTGCGCCGCCTTGATGATGAGCCCAATGGCGTAGGTGGCATCGGCGTCGTAGTGCCTGCCGACGGCGAGGAGGAGCACGATGACGAGAGCACAGAGGCCCACGGCGGTCGTAGCCACGGCGCATTCCAGGCCCGTGAACGCGAGGGAGCCCCGCCCGGCACCCAACAGGCACAGGCACCAGGCGATGAGCAGGACCAGGAGGCCGACGTTGGCCCAGGATATCTGGTAGATGTCCGCCGCATCACGGAGCAGCGCGGCAGGCATCAGGGGGGTGATGGCCAGGCGGAAGACGTACGCGAGGCCGAGGGCGAGCACAAGCTTGCCGAACGCGCGCCGGGCCAGTTGCGCCCGGAGGCCGATGATCGGGACGAGCACGGCGATGGCGACGAGCGCCGCGAGCGACGGGTTGCCCTCGGGATGTGTCGCCGCCCAGTCGATGACCCCTTCGGTCGCCGTGCTGTAGACGGCGAGCGCGCAGATGCCGAGCACTGCCACATGCAGCAGCGCCGCGAGGGGCAATGCGATGGCGCCTGTCGCCTCTGCTCCTGCGGGGTCTCTGACGTCCGCCGCGCTCTGGTCCTGTGCGGCTGCCACGTGTCCCTCCCCTTGACGCACTACCTACTAACACCGGACGGCGGCAATGTGGTTCACAAGCTCTGTGACGCTCACCTCTTCGGGCGAGGGCATACGATCGCACGGCTGCAGCTCGAGCCCGAACTGCATCGCGAGCGCGTGCGCGACCTCGCACTGCACGGCATCAAAGGCCACCGCGTGCCCCAGCTCCCGCGCCATGGACGTGACCCCGCTCTCCTGCAGGCCGCACGGATCGATGAGACCGAAGGGCGCCAGGTCGCAGCTCACGTTGAGCGCGAAGCCGTGGGAGGTAATCCAGTGACGCACGGCGATGCCGATGGCGGCTATCTTCCCGGCTTCGGTCCACACGCCCGTGAGGCCCGGCCGACGGAGGGCCGCGATGCCGAAGCCACCCAGCGCCGCGATGAGCGAGCCCTCCAGATTCCGCAGGTAGGCGTTGAGATCCCGGCCGTCGTGCGAGAGGTCGAGCACGGGATAGCCGACGAGCTGCCCCGGGCCATGGTACGTGACTTTGCCTCCGCGCGAGCACTCGTGCACTTCGATCCCGCGTGCCACCAACTCCTCGCGGCTCACCAGCAGCCCACCGTCCCCGCCGCCGCGGCCGATGGTCACCACCGGCGGGTGCTCCAGGAGCACGAGGACATCCGGCGTGTCCCCGGCGCGGCGCGCATCCGCGAGCGCCTCCTGCAGGCGCGCTCCGCTCTCGTAGGACATGGTGCCCGGTGTGATCAGCAGGCAGGGCCTCATGACTCGGTCGCCTCGCCGACGAGCTCCACGTACAACTGCTCAGTGTTCTTGAGACAGCGCTCCAGTGTGAATCGCTCCTCCACACGCGCCCGGCCGCGCTCTCCCATGCCGCGCCCGCGGTCCGGGAGCGTCAGAATCTCGCACAGGGCCCGGATCAGGGCCGGCAGATCGCCCGGCGAGAACAGCCGCCCGGTCTCGCCGTCGTGCACGATGTTGCGGCAGCCGGGGATCTTCGACGCGACGACAGGCTTGCGCGCCGCCATGGCCTCCAGCAGCACGTACGGCGCGCCCTCCCACAGCGACGGCAGCGCCAGCAGATCGATGGCCGGGTACAGTGCGAGGGCATCCTCGCGATGGCCCGCGAACACGACGCTGTCGCGCACACCGCAGCGCTCAGCCTCGCGCTCGACATCGCCCCGCAGCTCCCCGTCGCCCACGAAGAGCACCTTCGCCCGCAGGATCTCCTGCCGTATGCGCGGCAGCGCTGCGACGAGTATCCCGGGCTCCTTCTGGCTAGACAGACGGCCGAATGATCCGATGACGACGTCATCTTCGCCGAGCCCCAGGGAGTCCCGCGACACGGGCTCCGCCAGTGCGGCGTCGAGCTCGGCGAGATCGAGCCCGTTGTCGATCACGACGATCTTTGCGGGATCGCACAGC